>CAZNHG010000058.1:0-14185 GCA_964572555.1 uncultured Devosiaceae bacterium
CAGCTCGCGCCATCTCGCCGAACTCGTTGCCGGAGTCGGTGTACGGAACCTCCGCATCTTCCGGCGTCTCCGCAACAACACGCATCGTCGACGTCAGACGGGAGAGGGGGTTGGTGATGCTGCGCGAGAACAGGAAACCGCCCACCGCGGCGAGTGCCAGCAGCGCGCCGCCGATGGCCAGCATGATGTTGCGCATCTCGACCAGCGGAGCGAAGGCCTCGCCCTTGCTCAGCACCGTGGCGACGGCCCAGTTCTGCCCGGCGAAGGACAGCGGATCGGCCGCGACCAACAGATCGGGCTGGCGGAAGGAGTTGTCCGTCGCGCCATAGGCCGGTTCACCGTTCAGTGCCCTGGCGACGGCGGGGTTCTCGAACGCGGTCGTGAGCACGTCGTTCTCTTCGGTAAACGGCGAGTCGTTGCGCAGCTTGAAGTCCGGGCCGATCAGAAGGGATTCGCCGGTCTCGCCCAGACCGTTGCGATTGGACAGGATGGCGTTGATCCTGGAGGCGGGCATGCGCACCGCGAAGACACCGGCGAACTTCACGCGGGCGTTGAAGATCGGGGTGGCCATGAAGCTCGCGGGCGCGCCGTCGAGCGCCGGATAGGGAGCGAAGTCGGAGAAGGCGACCTGACCGGCCTCCGATGCGGCAGCCTGGCGGTAGACCCCGCCCAATTCGGTCTTCGCCCATTCGCCGCCGCCTTCGGCGAAATTGGTGGCGAAGTCCGCCCCCTTCATCACCGAATAGACAAGGTTGCCCTCCTTGTCGAAGATGTAGATGTCCTCGTAGCCGCTGTTCTCGAGCTGGCGGCGGAAGGCGGGGTGCGTATTGGTGTGGGTGTAGTTGTACTGCTCGAAGGTGTCGGGCGAGTCCAGAAGATGGCGCTCGCTCGCGGGATGGGGATTGTCGGTGATGTAGAGCTTGTGCAGTGTCTGTGTGGGGGTATCGAGCTGCGTCCAGTTGATCGCGAAGTTGCGGGCGGCCACCGCGGCCGCCTCGGTCGCGGCGCTCGCCACCAGATCCTTGCGCACGGTATCCAGATAGCCGGCGAGCCCGGTGACGCGCTCGACCGCCACCGTCTTGAGCTGGTTCTCGCTCAGTGTCCTGACGGTGTTCGAGCCGATCATGTAGCTGGCGATACCCGCCCCCGCGCTCACGATCAGCGCCGAGCCGATCACCACAAGCGGCAGTTTGTGCGCAATGCGGATGGCCGGAAACTTGAACATGATGGAACTCCCCCCGAAGGCCGCATGCTGCTCATCCGGCTCCTGCCGGCCGCCCATGCCTGCCAAGACAATTTCCGGGGGCCGGCCACGCCGAGTGCGCGGAACGGCGTGCGAGCCCCCAACGAATTGAGGCAAATACTAGGATGAGGAGCGTAAATCTTTCCTGAACACGCATGCCAGGGGCAGCCTGGCGGTGCCGGCGGCCTCCTGTTGCGGGAAGATGAAAAGCGGTCTTTTCAGGACAGCGCGCCGATCACGGCCTCGATGCGCTTTTTCATGGTTCCCGCATCAAACGGCTTGATGATGTAGTTGTTGACCCCGCTAGCGATGGCCTCCTTGACCTGTTCCTTGTCGGAACGGCCCGTGGCCATGATGAAGGGCATGGAAGCGGTCTTGGGGTGCTTGCGCAGCACCTTGAGCAGCGTCAGCCCGTCAATATCGTCCATGTTCCAGTCCGATATGATCAGGTCGAAGTTCGCCTTCTCCAGTTTGGTCAGCGCATCGCGGCCGCTCTTGGCCTCGATGATGTCCTTGAACCCGAGCTGGGTGAGGATGTACTTGCAGATGCCCCGCATGGACTGCTGGTCATCCACGATCAATACGCTGAGTGCACTCGCTTTTGGCATCTTGCTCTTTACTCTCTCCCCGCTTGGAACAGGGCCTGACTCACTGCAAAGTTGAGCCTGAGGCTAGGGAAAATCCGTTACTATTCTCTCAACCCGCCCGGGCTCATGCCGCCGAACGCAGGCGCGAGACGGCGCGGGCCAGCTTGCCGGCGATCGCGCCGAGCGCGGCCTGTTCGGCGACGGCCCCTTCCTCGAAGGCGACGCGCGGCATGCCGTAAACGAGCGCCGAGCTTTCCGACTCCCCGACCGTGTAGGCGCCGGCGTCGCGCATGAGCTTGAGCCCGCGCGCCCCGTCCCGGCCCATGCCGGTGAGGATGGCTGCGGCGGCCATCGGCCCCACGGTCCGGGCGACGGACTCGAACAGCGCATCGACGCTGGGGCGGTGGCCCGAGACTTCCGCGTCCTGGGTGACGCGGCATTTGAGCTGGCCCGAACTCTTTTCGACGCGCAGGTGATGGTCGCCCTGCGCGACATAGGCGCAACCCGGCTCGAGAGGCATGCGGTCCTGCGCCTCGTAGACCCTGAGAGCGGTCACGTCATCGAGACGCTGGGCGAAACGGGCCGTGAAGCCCACGGGCATGTGCTGGGCGATGAGGATGGGCGGGGAGTCCGCCGGAATGGCCGAGAGCACCGCGCGGATGGCTTCGACACCCCCCGTCGAAGCGCCGATGACGATGAGCGCCCCCGTGGGCGCGGACGCTGTGCTGACCGTCTCGGCCGGTGCCGGCGCGCTGCGGATGCCGCGGGAGCGCGCGCTCGATGCCGCGGCGGCGCGCACCTTCTCGCGCACCTCGGCGCCGAAGGCGTCAATGCCGCCCGCGAGATCGTGGCTGGGCTTGGCGACGAAATCGACCGCCCCGAGTTCGAGCGCCAGAAGCGTTTCCTGGGCACCGCGCTTGGTGAGCGTGGAAACCATGACGACGGGCATGGGGCGCAGCCGCATGATCTTGTCGAGGAAGGCCAGCCCGTTCATGTTCGGCATTTCGATGTCGAGGGTGAGAACGTCCGGATTGAGCGTCTTGATCTTCTCGCGCGCATCGATCGGGTCCTCGGCGGTGCCTACCACCTCGAAGGCGCCGTCCTTGCTCAGCGACTTGCTCAGAACATCCCGGATCAGGGCGGAATCGTCGACTATGAGAACCTTTGTCGTCATGCTGCGTCTCGTGACCTGGTCGTGGACTTGTGCTGGTAGATCGTCTTGCCCACCAGCGAGAACCCGCCGGTTCCGGCGGCGATGCTTTCGGAATGGCCGATATAGAGATAGCCGTCCGGCGCCATCATTCCGGAAAGGCGCGCAAACAGCTGTGCCTGGGTCGGCTTGTCGAAATAGATCGCCACGTTGCGGCAGAAGATGGCGTCGAACGGGCCCTTCATCGGCCAGTCCTGGTTGAGGTTGAGCGGTTTGAATGCCACCAGCGCGCGGATGGCGGGCGGCACCATGACGGAGCCGTTGCCCACCTTCTCGAACAGGCCGAGGCGCTGTGTGTCGAGCCCGGCCAGTTCCGCCTCGGGGTAGACGCCGCGCTCGGCCTTTTCGAGGACGGCGGTATCAATGTCGGTTGCAAGAATGCGGAAGTCCCAGCGCTTGAGCTCGGGGAACTTCGCGATCAGCGACATGGCGATGGTATAGGGCTCCTGCCCCGTCGAGCACCCGGCGGACCAGATGCGCAGGCGCGGCTTGCCCGTCGGTGCGGTGCGCGGGCGCGTGGCGACGAGCTGTCCGACATAGCCGAGCAGATGATCGAAGTGGTGGTCCTCACGATAGAAGCGCGTGAGGTTGGTCGTCAGCGCGTTGACGAACTCCTGCTCTTCGGCATCGGTGGCGCCGCGCTCGAGAAAATCGACATAGTCGGAAAAGCTGGCAACGCCCTTGCGGCGCAGAATCTTGCTCAGCCGCGAGACCACCAGCGTGCGCTTGGCCTCGCTCAGCGAGATCCCCGCGACCTTGTAGACGCGCTCCTTGATGCGCGCAAATTCCCGATCGCTCAGAGGAAATTCGCCTTGATCCATGAACTGGGTACTCCGGTCGGCAACTCGTGACTCACGCAGAGGAGGAGCGGCGTTGCGGCCCTGCCGTTTCCGCCTTCTCCCGGGCCGCGTTCTGCCTGGCGTCGTCCGCCATGCGCGCGATCCGGTCCTCGACCCCGGTCAGGGCACCGCCGCTCTCCTCCAGCGTGCCGGCGACTATGCCGGTCTCATTACTTATTTTGCGTAAATGCTCGTCGAGACCATTGATCAGTTGTGTCAGGGCCTCGATTTCGGCGGTACTTTCGCTCGTCTGGCCCTGTCCGCGTTTCGTCAGCGCGCGGATTTCGCGGGCCGCCTCGGCTGCTGCATGCGCGAGGGTACGCACTTCCTCTGCGACGACGGCGAAGCCCTTGCCCGCCTCGCCGGCGCGCGCCGCCTCGACGGCGGCGTTGAGGGCGAGCAGGTTGGTGCGGAACGAGACATCCTCGATGGTCTCGATCATGCCATCGATCTCGGTGGTCAGCGTGGCGATGGCGGAAACCGACCCGGACGCGCGCTGCGCGGTTTGGCCCGCCTCGGCAGAGGCGGCCCGGGCCTTCTCGCTCGCCGTGGCAAGGGTACGGGCGCTCTCGCGCCCGGTCCTGATCCCCTCGCCCGCCTTCTCGGCATCCCATTGCGCCTCTTCAGCGGCCTGGGCGATGCGCGAGATGGTCTGCTTGTGCCGGTCGATCAGGCGCGCGATTTCGGTGAGCTTGCCCTCGAGTTCGGCGCGCTGGCGGGCCTCGCCGTCGCGCTCGGCGGCGAGCGTGCCCAGCGTCTCACGCACGGCGCGGGTGTGCTCACCGAACCCGGCATTGGGCTCGGGGCCGGCGGGCCCGTTCCCCCTGCTCGCCACGGCATCGCCGAGCGCGTTCATGCTGGCGTCGATGATCGCCATGCCGTCGTTGAGCGCCTCGAGGGCGGGAAACAGTTCCGCCTCGCGCCGGGAGAACCGGAAACGCGTCTCGCCGGACGCGAGCGCATCGGTGAAGCGCGCGAGCTGGCTGCGCCCAACGATCAGGCCCGCGGGCGCAAAGCCGACGACCGTGCGGTCATCGCCCATCGGCGCGGTGACGACATCATAGGGCCGTTTGGCGAGCGTGACGCGGCGCGGGGGCGCATCGCCCGCTTCGTCGAGCAGGAAGCCGGCACCGAAAGCGGTGAACAGGTTGGTGCCTGCAGCAATGTCCGGCGCGATCCCGGTGAGGCCGATCGAGACGAACTGCACGTCGCCATGGCTGTCCGCGATCAACGCCGGCAGGCCCAGCCCGCCGAAGGCCGCCTTGAAACGCCCCGCCCGCTCGAGCCGGTGGCACAGATTGGCGATCATGGCGCGGATAAAGGCGGTCTCGTCATGACCGAGTTCGGCGGGGCACCCCAGGGCGTCGCCCAGTTCGGCCACCGCACGGCGTGCATGCCGGTCCGCCCGCCAGCCAATGATCACGATCGTCGCCGCGATGAGCGCCGCCGGGAGGCCGGCCACGGCCATTCCGGCGGGCGTCGCTCCCAGCCACAGGACCGCGCCGAGCGCACAGCCGGCCGCGGCAAGGCAGCCCGCAGCGCCCGTCAGCGCGAGCGACAGCCTGCGCATCAGGCGCACTCCGGCGATGCTGGAACGAACGAGCCCGTCATGCGCCCCAGCATTAGGGACGAATGGTTAACCAAATCTATCCACGCAGGGCGCGGTGTAGGATTTCGCTAACCAATCGGCGTGCACGCCGGCTCAGAACAGCTCGATGTCGTCGGCGTCCGGCTTCTGCTTGCGCTGCATGTCGGCGATGACGATTTCCTCGCGCACCACGCTGGCGGCCGAATCGCTGTCCAGCCGGCGCACGAAGGCACGGCCCGAGCTGGGCTTGTAGAGCACGCGCCGCGCGAAACTGCCGCCGAGATCTTCGGCCGAGGCCGCGTACCCCTCTTCGCGCAGGAAGTCACGTAGGAACTGGATGTTCTTGGCGCCCACGTCGTTGAGCGAGGAATTGATCAGGCCGCCGCCGAACACCTTGATGTCGAGATTGTTCTTCCTGCCGCTGCCGCGCGAGAGCACGGAGTTGATCAGCTGCTCCATGGCGAAGGCCCCGTAGCGCGCCGAAGCGCCGTAGCGGTCGCGCCGGGCCTCGGACTGTTCGGCCAGCAGGAAGTGGTTCATGCCCCCCACGCCGGTGGCGCAGTCGCGCACGCAGGCGCTGATGCACGAACCGAGCACCGTCGAGAACGTGACATCGCCGGAATCTGATACATGGCAGTCCCCTTGATGAACCGTGGTGACGACACCGCGGTCGAACTCAGGCGGCAAAGAGCCGTTCGACGCCATTACGCACTCCCAAACCCAACATCGGCGCCACCGTATCGATCAAAGTGTTAGGGAATTGCTAACCACGACCGGAATCCGCCGATCAATCCAAAGCGCGGAAACATCCGCTTAGCATTTTGTTCTCTAGGGTGGGCCGATACACCTTGGGGAAGCTATATGTCTCTAGAAAGACTGGCAAAAGAGCTCGATGAGACCGCCCGCCAGACATCGGAACTTGTCGAGGGAATCTCAGGCGCACTGTCCGTGCTCGCCGACGGCGACATGGCCGACGCCGCCGCGCGCGACGCCGCGGCCCGCCAGATCGTGCATACCCTCCAGGGTCAGGACCGCATCGAACAGCGCTGCCGTAACATGGCCGAAGCCGTACGCATCCTCGTGGCCTCGGACCTCTCGATCGATCACCCAAGGTTCGACGAAATCTGGGCGCACCTGTCGCTCGACGAACTCGCCGTCCCCGAACTCTCCGGTGTCGCTGCCCACCACAGGAGCGGAGAGCCGGACCTGTTCTAGGGCTGGCGCGCTCAGCCGTCTCCAGCACGCTCCACGAGGCCGGCGAGCTGCGCGACGACGGTGGACCAGCCCTCGTGAAATCCCAGCTCCACGTGCTTGTCCCGGTCGGCCCGGTCCTTGTGCATGGCAATCGCGGAGTAGTCGGTTCCCTCGGGGTGATCGCGAAGCGTGATCACGGCGGTGACGAAACCGTTCGATGCGGGCCGCCAGCCGCCAGTCAGGACGTTGGTGAAAACGATGCGCTCCTGCGCGACGACATCGAGAAAACACGCCGACAAATGCGGCCCGAAGGGCTCGCCATTTTCGCTCATTTCCGTGACGAAGGCCCCTCCGGGACGGAGGTCCAGGGCCCTCACCCGGCACCGGGCCGGGTGCGGTATCCACCATTGCGCCAGCCGCTCCGGGTCCGTCCAGGCTGTCCAGACGCGAGCCCGGGGCGCACGGATGATGCGTGACGTCTCCAGATCAAGCTCGGTCTTTTCAATCCGCATCGCCCCACGCCTCCCGTTCCTGTTCCTGCAACACGAAGGCCTCGAGCCTGTCGGCACGGCCCTGCCAGAGCGCGCGCTGGGCAGCGAGCCATTTCTCGGCTTCGCCAATCGCCGCGCCCTCGATCATGCAGGTTCGCGTGCGCCCCGATTTCGCGGTGCGGATCATGCCGCTGCTTTCGAGAAAGCGGATGTGCTTCATGAAGGAGGGAAGCCCCATGTCGAACGGGCGCGCAAGCTCGCTGACACTGGCCGGGCCATGCCCCAGCCGGTCGATCACCGCGCGCCGTGTCGGGTCGGCGAGCGCAAGAAAGACCATGCTGAGGTCGTCCGCCTGCTGGTATGAACCTGTCTGCATCTGCTTGCGCCTCACGTGCCTTGTGCGGGTGCCGGCCGGACATCGGTTTCGCCGCGTATGTAGGTTCCGGCCGCGGCGGCGCCCGTGCAGGCGAACCGGCTCATCACCAACCCGGCCGGCGTCCGGTTCTCGGCCAGCACGTCCAGCTTGAGCGGCGCATCCGTTTCGCCGAAGAGCTTGCGGCCCTGGCCGACGACGACGGGGGCGGTGACGAGGCGCAGTTCGTCCACAAGCCCCGCAGTCAGGAGAAACCGGGCGAGCCGGCCGCTGCCGTGAACCTGCAGTTCTCCATCCCCGTCCCGCTTGAGCGCGGCGGTCCGCGTGGCGGCATCGCTGCCGAGAACGGTGACCGGTCCCCATGACGGGTCGAAGGATTTACCGGTCGCCACGACAACCTTCGGCAGAGAATTGAGCCGCGTCGCATTCTGATCGGCCGCATCGGTGATCGTCGGCCAGACGGCCGCAAAAGCTTCGTAGGTCCGTCTTCCGAACAGGAACCCGGTCGCCGTCGCGGTCCACTCGTTGACCTGCTCCTCGAATGCCTGATCGACGAACGGCACCAGCCAGCCGCCGCGCTCGAACCCGTCCGAGCGGTCCTCGTCCGGCGACCCCGGTCCCTGGTAAATCCCGTCCAGCGACAGGAATGTCATCACCACAATGCGCATGGGCGCCTCCCGGCCTCGCGATAGTTCTCCTTTAGGCAAACTACCGTGAGCCAATACTTTTCTCAAGAGAAAAGTATTGGCCGCCGGAGATGCGCGCCGCTTGCCACACTGATTGCGTTATGCAATCGGTATTGCTAGGCTCGGTTGCGGGCTGCGCTGGACAGGAGAGGACTGTGAGCAGAGTACGTGTCGCGGGTTTCTCCGTTTCCATCGACGGATTCGGGGCCGGTCCCGAGCAGGGTCCCGATGATCCGCTGGGCAAGCGGGGCCTGGAACTACACGAGTGGTTCTTCGGCACGCGCAGCTTTCGTGCGATGACCGGCGAGGAAGGCGGATCTCACGGCGTGGACGAGAGGTTCGCCGTGCTCTCGATGGAAGGGTTCGGCGCCTTCATCCTGGGTCGCAACATGTTCGGCCCGCTTCGCGGAGACTGGCCCGACGACAACTGGAAGGGCTGGTGGGGCGAGAACCCGCCTTATCATGTACCCACCTTCATCCTGACGCACTATGCGCGCGAGTCCATCGACATGGCGGGCGGCACGACCTTCCACTTCGTCACCGAAGGAATCGGCGCCGCACTCGAGAGAGCCCGTGCCGCGGCCGGGCGACAAGACATCAGGATCGGCGGTGGCGTCTCCACGATACGCCAATATCTGCAGGCCGGGATGATCGACGAGATGCACTTCGCCGTGACACCGGTCGTCCTGGGCCGGGGCGAGGCGATGTTCGCCGGAATCGACCTGCCCGCCCTCGGTTTTCGGGTGACCGAGCACGCCGCGGGCGAAAACGCGTCCCACATCGTGCTGACCGGGCCGGCGGCGCCTCAAGAGCCGCGCCGGACGTGATCTTCGAGCCTGCCCGGCGAAATCGCCCGGGGGAGTCGTAATACGAAAACGGGCGCCCTCAGGCGCCCGTTTCAGTTCCGGCAGTGCCGGAAGCCTTTATGATATTTCCGCCTGGGCGCCGCTCACGATCGCCTCGAGGTCGATCAGCCCGACCATCTGGTTGTCGTGGGTGATGATGCCATTGAGCAGGTCGGTGTCGAGCGAGTTGCCCTCCGGCACGGAGTGGATGTCGTCCTTGTTGATGGTCAGGATGTCGCTGACCGCGTCCACAAGGATGCCGACCCACTTGTCGCCCACCGACAGCACCACGACCACGTGGGTCTTGGTCGGTTCGGTCTGGCCCTCGCCGAATCGGGCGCGCAGATCGAAGATGGGCACGATCGTACCGCGCAGATTGATCACGCCGACGACGAATTCGCGCGTGTTGGGCAGCGGCGTGGCCCCGTTCCAGGCGCGGATCTCGCGCACCGTGGTGATCTCCACGCCGTAGACCTGTTCACCGATCGAGAAGGCGATCAACTGGAGCGATTTCGCTTCGCCACCCTCGCCCTCGTCGATGTCGCTTCTGATATCAAGCGCTTCCATAGTACCTCGCTTTCACGCGGCGCTTCATGCCGCGTTCCGGTGACCGGACGTCGAGCGCAGGCCCTGGACGTCCACGATGAGGGCGACATTCCCATCGCCGAGAATGGTTCCGCCGGCAATGCCGTCGATTCGCTCGAAGTTTTCCTCAAGACTCTTAATAACGACTTGCTGCTGGCCGATTATGTCGTCGACGACCAGCGCGACCTTGACCGAGCCTTCCGCTTCGCACAACACCACGAAGCGATCCTTTTCCTCGAGCCGGGTGGGCAGCTGGAAGCGCGACGACAGGTCGACCACCTGCACGTACTCCCCGCGCACCTGCATCACGCGGCCGCCCGTGGGCATAGTGCCGAAGCCGGCGCGGGCGCACTGCATGGTCTCCACGATCGAGGAGAGCGGGATGACGTAGGAGCACTGCCCCACGCTCACCAGCATCACGTCGAGTACCGCCAGGGTCAGCGGCAGGCGCAGCGTCATGCGCGTGCCCGCCCCCGGCCAAGAGCGCACATGCACCGAGCCGCCGATCTTCTTGATGTTGGACATCACCACGTCCATGCCCACGCCGCGTCCCGAAATGTCGGAAACCTCGTCGGCGGTGGAAAAGCCCGGAGCGAAGACGAGATTGTCTATCTGCTCCTCGGTGAGCTGCTGGTCCGGGGCGACGACGCCGCGCTCGCGGGCCTTGTCGAGTACGCGCTCGCGGTTGATGCCCGCGCCGTCGTCCTCGACCATGATCAGGATGTTGCCGCCCGCCTGCTCGGCCGAGAGGCGGATGACGCCTGTCTCGCCCTTGCCGGCCTCGCGGCGCTTTTCGGGGGTTTCCACGCCGTGATCGGCGGAGTTGCGGATCATGTGGGTAAGGGGGTCGGCGAGCTGCTCGATCACCGTCTTGTCGATCTCGGTGTTCTCACCGACCATCTCGAGCCGGATCTTCTTGCCGGTCTTGCCCGCCAGCTCGCGCACCATGCGCGGCATGCGCGAGAATACCGACTTCACCGGCTGGGCGCGGATGGCCATGACCGAGTCCTGCAGACCGCGCGTGGTCTGGGCCAGCACTTCGAGTCCGCGCACCATTTCCTGGTAGTGGGTCTTGAGGTTGTCGTCCATCTGCTGGGTGAGCATGGACTGGGTGATGACCAGCTCGCCCACCATGTTCACGACACGGTCGACCTTTTCGAGATCGACACGGATCGACTGCACGCCGGTGGAAGCGGGCGCGTTCTTGTCGTTGGCGGCATCGCCGCCGCCGGACGGGGCCGCGGGCGCGAACGCCGCGGCCTGCTGAGCCTTGGGCTCGGCGGGTGCCTGCGCCTTCATCTCGGAGACGAGGTCGGCCAGGCTCGGCATGTCGCCCTCGTCCGCGCCGGCTTGCTCGCCGGCGGGTGCGGCGGCGGCCTCGTGGTAGCTGATCTCGATGTCGCAATCGCCCTCGACGAACTCGAAGACCTCGCGGATGGCTTCCTCGGTGACACCCTCGCCCTTGAGCGTGATCGCCCAGGAGCAGTAGACGCCGAACGGCTCGAACTCGGCCAAGACCGGCATCCGGTCGATCACCGCATCGACCGTGATCTCGCCAAGCTCGGCCAGCTCGCGCAGCAGCAGGAGCGGATCGTTGGCGCGCGCATAGAGTTCACGGTGCGGGGTGAACCTGATCAGCCAGCCGCCTTCGCCGTTCGCGGCGGGCTCGGCCTTGTGCTCGAGGTCGACCGCGACCGGAGTGAAGTCGATGTCGAACTCCTCCATCGGCTCGCCGTCCTCCTCGCCCTCGCCCGGCCCGGCATGGCCCGAGCACAGCGCGACGAAACGTTCCTTTTCCTGGGCCCCGTAGCCGGGATCGAGCTCGGCGCCGGTGCGCGCGGCCTCGACATAGTCGGCCACGATGTCGTTGGCGCGGATGCACAGCGCCACGACGTCGTCGCTCATCTCGACCTTGTCGTTGCGCATAAAGTCGAGCAACGTTTCGAACTCGTGGGCGAAATTCACCAGCCCGGTGAACCCGAAAGCGCCCGCCCCGCCTTTGATCGAATGGATGGCCCGGAAGGCGGCATGCAGGCGATCCGTCGAATGATCGCCCTCTTCGATCGCGACGAACTGCTCTTCCAGATCGGAGAGCAGTTCATTGCACTCGTCGAAATATGTGGCCTTGAAGTCGTCGAGATCGCTCATTTGGGCGTGGCTTTGCCGATTGGGTGGTTAATGGACGACGCGCCGGATGACGCTGATCAGCTTGTCGGGGTCGAAGGGCTTGACGATCCAGCCGGTGCCGCCGGCCTCGCGCCCCATGTCGCGCTTTTCCTGGCTGGTCTCGGTGGTCAGGATGAGGATCGGCAGGCTCTGATGGTCGCCCGAGGCCCGCACGTTCCTGATGAACTCGATACCGTCCATTACGGGCATGTTGATATCGGTGATGACCACGTCGACGCCCTCGGTCTTCAGAACGTCGAGCCCCTTCTTGCCGTCCTCGGCCTGAAGAACCTCGAAGCCCGCGCCCGACAGCGTGTGGTGCAGCATGGCGAGGATGGTCTTGGAATCGTCGACGGTCAGAATGCGCATGGGTCCTCGATTATCCTTTCAATATGGGCTCGTAACTCGGCTCGAGGCCGAGCCGGGCAATGGCCGCCGTCATCGGCTCGCTGGGCGCGGACACGGCAAATTCCGTGTCGCTGCGCCTCGCGGATTCGGCAGCGCTCAACAACATGAGCAGGGCATTGGTCGCCACGCGCTCGACCGCGGACGCATCGACCTCGACCGGACCCTGACCAACCATTTCAAGAAGCGAGTCCCGAACGGAATCGAGCGCATCGAGATCGACAATCGCCGGCAAGGCCAGGGACTGCGTTTCGGCGTCGGCCATTTGATGCGATACCCCCAAACACGAATACGGGCCGGAGTTTGTCATTCGAGTGGTTTACGAAGTCCTAATATTGGAGTGCACGCAAATGGGAGCAGCCCAACGGCAAATTCCCGCAAGACGCGGGCAGTCGCCGGTGCGGGCTCCCGCGCCGGGCCGCAATTGATCCGCCACGCCCGTTCCCATTCGGTGCGCATGGTGTTAGGCAACACCCAGCCGTCAACAGTTCCGTGCCTTCAATGACCAATGTTCACCTGACCGGGCTCGCCCGCGACCTCGCCGCCAGAGCCGAAACCGGCAAGCCGATTCGCGTCGGCGTCATCGGGTCGGGGGAGATGGGGACGGACCTGGTCACCCAGGGCATGCTCATGCCGGGGCTGGAGATCGCGGCCATCGCCACGCGGCGCCCGCAGACAGCGCTCAAGGCCATGGAGATCGCCTATGGCGACAGGGATCATGGCCGCGAAACCGGGACACGCCCGGCCATGTCCACGGCCATCGAGAGCGGGCGCACCGCCATCACCACCGACACGGTCCTCATGGTCACCGCCCCGGAGATCGAGGTGGTGATCGACGCCACCGGCAAGCCGGGCGTGGCCGCCGATTTCGACCTGATGGCGATGGAGCACGGCAAGCACCTGGTGATGATGAACGTCGAGGCCGACGTCACCATCGGGCCCTATCTCAAGGAACAGGCGGACCGGCTGGGCGTGGTCTACACCGTCGGGGCGGGCGACGAGCCCACGGCCGCCATGGAGCTGATCGAGTTCGCCTCGTCGCTGGGCTACACCATCGTGTCGGCCGGCAAGGGCAAGAACAATCCGCTCAATCACGACGCGGTGCCGGACGACTACCGCGCGGAAGCCGAACGGCGAAACATGAACCCGCGCATGCTCGTCGAGTTCGTCGACGGCTCGAAGACGGCGGTCGAGATGGCGGCCATCGCCAACGCCACCGGGCTCGTCCCGGACATTCCCGGCAGGCACGGCCCCACGGCCAGCCGCGAAGAACTGCCCCGCGTTCTCATCCCGAGGGAAGACGGGGGCGTCCTCGGCCGTATCGGGGTGGTGGACTACACCATCGGCAAGGGCGTGGCACCCGGCGTATTCGTCGTCGTCAAGGCCGAGCACCCGCGCATCATCGAGCGCATGGACGACCTGCACGTGGGCACCGGTCCCTATTATGGCCTCTTCCGGCCCTATCACCTCACCAGTCTCGAGGTGCCCCTCTCCGCCGCGCGCGTGGTGCTCTACGGCAAGGCCGACATGGTGCCCCTGCCCCGTCCGGTCGCCGAAGTCTGCGCCCTGGCCAAGCGCGATCTCGCCCCGGGCGAGACCTTCGATGCCATCGGGGAGACCTGCTATCGCTCCTTCACCATGACCATCGCCGACGCCCGCCGGCATGACGCCGTTCCGGTCGGTCTTCTCGAAGGCGGCAAGGTCACCGCGCCGGTGAAAAAGGGCGAACTCCTGACCACCGCCAACGCCACGCCCGACACGACCACGAAGCTCTACGCGCTGCGGCAGAAGCAGAACGCGATGCTGCAGGTGGAGGCGTAGCGGGGGGCGACACCACTCCGCCGCCGTCACCCTCGGACTTGACCCGAGGGCCCATGATGAAACGGCGATACGGGAGGTGGGCGTGAGATGCGCGCGCTCACCCCATCCGCCAAACGCCCGCTTGCCGATTCACCCGAGGCCTCATGGATCCT
>CAZNHG010000059.1:0-12395 GCA_964572555.1 uncultured Devosiaceae bacterium
CGCCGTGCCGGCCATCACGCCGTCCGCGCAGGCCCAGGCGATGCTGTGCGCGCCGCGGGTGATGTCGCCGGCGGCGAAGACATTCGGGATCGTTGTTGTCTGAAAGTCGTCGGTACGCACGATGCGGCCGAATGGCAGGTCGTCGAAAGCGCATCCGAGCTGCTCGGCAACGGGGCTGTTCATATGCGTGCGCGTCGCGGTGTAGAGCGCGTCGATGTCGACCATGCGTCCGCCCTCGAGTTCGACTGCCGACAGGCTGTCGCCCGCGCCGTGAAGCGCGGTAATCGGCGCCGCCTCGATGGCAATGTCACGCCCGGCCAGCTCTGCGCGCGTCTCCGCATCGGGGCCGTCCGCACCATTGAGATAAAGGGTGACGGGCCCCCATTCCGAGATCAAGGCGGCCTGATGCGCGGACATTTCGTGCACGTAGAGTACGCCTAGCCGCTGGCCGCTGAACTCGAAACCGTGACAATAGGGGCAGTGCACCACGGACCGGCCCCAACGCTCCGCAAGTCCGGGAATGCCCGGCAGCTCGTCGCGAATGCCGAAGGCGAGGACCAGCCGCCGGGCTTCGAGCGTTTCGCCGGAGGCGAGGATCACGGAGAAATTGTCGGACTCGCCGCGGGCTTCGCTCATTTCATCCGCGACGAAACTTACCGTCGGGTAGGCGCCGACCTGTTGCCGCGCGGTGGCGCGCATGGTTTCCGGCGCGCTGCCGTCCTGTGCGAAGAAGCCGTGCGAATGGGTGGCGAAACGGTTGCGGGGCAGGCCGGTGTCGATCACCGCGACCGAGCGGCGGGCACGGGCGATGTAGGTGGCGGCGGACAGGCCGGCATAGCTGCCGCCGATGACGATGGCGTCATGCATCATGAACAGTCTCCAGATCATGGGGACCGCCCCGGGCGACGAGGCGGTCATGGAAATCGGCGCTGAGCCAGGCCAGCGTCACCTCGCCGAAGCGGGCAAGCAGGAGCGCCTCGGCGTCCTCGAAGGCGTCGTCCAGGGCGGCGTTGACGGCCTCCTCGACAAGGCAGCCCGGCGCGTCACTGCGATTGCCGATGGCCAGAAGGCCCGGCGCGCCGAGGGCGTCATAGATGTCCTTGAGCGTGATCGCCTCGAGAGGGCGCGCTATCGTCCAGCCGCCGCCATGCCCTTTTTCGGAGCGGACATAGCCCGCATCCCTGAGGCCGCCCATGATCCGCCGGATCACGACCGGATTGGTGTGCATGGCCCTGGCCAGCATTTCGGAAGTGACGGGCCCGTCCCTTTCCGCCATGTGCAACAGGACATGGAGGACGCCCGACAATCGGCTATCGCGTTTCATGTAACTTTATATGTTACGTAATAGCTCGAAAGTCAAGGCATAGGGAAGGAAGGTCTTAAACCGCCATCGAGCCTTCGCTCTTGAACTGCATGCGCACCAGATCGAGGAAGGCCTTGAGAGGCGCGGAGTCCGGGTCGCCCGTGACCACGATCCCGATGTCGCCAACGCCGATGGGGCATTGGGCATCGAGCTCCTCGATGATCCGCGTCCCCGGCACCAGGTACCAGCTTGGGCCCACCGTCACGCCGATCCCGTCGCGTACGGTCGACAGCAGAAGCGGGGCGTTGGAGGTGGTGTAGGCCAGCCGCCAGCTCCGTTCGGCCGCGGCGAGGGCGGCCAGCGCCTTGGCCCGCCACGAGCAGCCCTCGCCCCACAGCGCCAGTGGCAGGCACTCGTCCTGCAGGTGGCTGACGTTTTCCGAGCCGATCCAGTGCAGGGAGTCGGTGCGCAGGGTTTCGATGTCGCCCACCTGCGCGCAGGAGGAAACGAGAACGGCATCGTAGCTGTCGTCGTCGGCGCGATTGACGAGGTCGCTGGAGTCACCAGTGACGATCTCGAGGTCCACCGCCGGATGCGTGCGGGTGAAGCGGCTGAGAACGGGCGGCAGGAAAGCCTGGGCGTAGTCGTCGCTGATCCCGATACGCACCGTGCCGCTGACCGCGGGCGGGCGGAAGGCGCTCAGGGTTTCGTCGTTGAGCCTGAGGATGGGCCGGGCATACTCGAGCAGCCGCAAGCCGGCGGGGGACAGCGCATTGCGCCGACCGGTCTTCTCGAACAGCGAGACGCCAAGAATCTCCTCGAGCCGCTTCATCTGGGCTGAAACGGTGGACTGCGTCTTGTGCACGCGCTCGGCCGCCGCGCCGTAACTGCCGGTTTCGCAGATGGCGAGGAAGCTGCGCAGGAAATCGGGATCGAGCGACTGCATGGCCATTGCTCTTTATAGATCGATAATGCCGATCAATATGGCGAAAAACATTCGCTAGATCAATCAATCGCACTGCGGCATCGTGGGGACAACGAAAGGAGGCCCGCCATGGTCGATCAAATCCGTCCCGCGCGCAGTCGCATCACTTCTCTTTCCCTGCAGGCGCTCGAATGGCTTCGCGCCGGCTTGGAGGCGCAACGCAAGCGCCGCCGGCGGCATCTGGCATACGAGGAACTCTCCAGCCTGCCGGACCATCTGCTCGCCGATCTCGGATTGACCCGGGCCGCCGTGCGCGAAGCCAGGCTGAAGACGCGTTCGCGGCAGGCCGAAAGGCGCAGGGCTTCACAACCCGTGCAGCAGCCCGGTCACGGTGAGTATTCCGGTCCTGCCGCGCCCGGTCGAGCAGCGCGCCCTGGCTGCGCCGCACCAGCTCGGCCTGCAGAGCGCCCGGCGGCAGGATGCAGATAGCGGAGCGCGCGCTCCGGGGGCGTTCGGCCATGATCAGCATCTGGACCGTGCCCCGGGCGGTGAACGTCACTTAACAGCCGCACGCACAGGCTGCGGATATCCGACAGATGCTCAATCTGATTTAAGTCGCGCGTGCCTGTGAGGTTGCGCGGAAACATCGAAGAGGATGCCAAGCCGCAATAGCCGGCGGCGCGTTCATGAACTTCGGACTCCCTCAACCCGAAACGATGAACGCATAGGTAAGGACATCGACATCCAGTTCATCCGCCCGTTGCGCAACGGTCCGGGCGCTCGAGACGTCAGGGCAGTGCTCCCCAAGTATCGTCAGGGTTAGATCGACAATATTGCGCATTGGATGCAAGAAGCGTCCCGTCGCGAAAATTCTACAAGTATGAAATTCAAGCAATAATCTTGTTGAAAGCAATTGCATGGCCACAATGCGTACGCCAGTGCATGCGCCTTGCTGTGCAAGTCCCTATGAAAACTGCGCAGGAGGCCCCTGGGAATTGGTGCCGGGTGGCGTCTGCCAAATGTGCATTTGATGCCAGGGCGTTCTGGTATCTGGAGCTCCCATCCCGATTCAATCAGAATGGAAAATGCTCTAGGATCAGGACATGATTCATCGTGCGCTCATGTTCGTTTCGCGGGTGATCGCCGCGCTGTGCTTCCTCGCGATGTGCGCCTTGGGTGCGCAGGCGCAAACGCTTCCCTATCACGCCGATCCCAGCGCCCGCGAAGACGCGTTCGACACGGGGTCGATCCCCGCTATCCGGTTTCTCACGAGTACCGGTTTCCCGCCTTTCAACTATCGCGATTCCGATGGCGAGCTCATCGGCTTTCACGTCGACCTGGCCCGGGCGATCTGTGATGTCCTTGAAATCTCGTGCACGGTGCAGGCTTGGCCGTGGGACCAGGTGGCCGATGCGCTGGCGAGCAACCAGGGCGATGCGCTGCTGGCCGGGCTGACGATGAACCGGATCACCGCGGAGCGGTTCGATTTCTCCTCGATCTACCTCATGCTGCCGGGCCGGTTCGTCACGCGCGTGGAGGATGCGCCGGGCTTCGATATCGACGATCTTGCCGGCACGCGCATTGCAGTGCGCGAAGGCTCGGCCCACGCACAGTTTCTCGCGGACGACGTGGGCGCGGCGGAAGCCGTACCGTTCGAAACCGAAGTCGCCGCGCTCGAGGCGCTGCGCGAAGGCGACATCGACGTCTACTTCGGCGACGGCATGCGCGCCGCGTTCTGGATCAACGAGAACAATGGCTGTTGCGATTTCGCCGGCGAACCCTATTTCAATCCGCGCCTGTTCGGCCCCGGCTTCACCGCCGCCGTGCCCGCGGGGCGCGGACAGGTCCGCACGGCGATCAATTTCGCCCTGCAGCGTCTCAAGCGCAACGACAAGCTCGACGAACTCTACCTGCGCTGGTTCCCGGTGAGCTTCTACTGAGCGTGCCCGGGGGCAAACCCTATTCCCGCTTCCCTTTCGGCGGATTCCGGAACGGCAGGGACAAGGTCCAGCCCAGTTGCGTCGGTGCCTCGTCCTGCCAGTCGGAGAGCCCCACGGTCATGCCCTCGTGCCCCTTTTCGGGTTGGTCGGTGTAGGTGTGGAACACACGGTCCCACACCGATAGGGCGAAGCCGTAGTTGCTGTCGATTTCCGTCTCGATCACCGAGTGATGGACGCGGTGCATGTCGGGCGTGACGAGGACGAAGCGCAGCCACTTGTCGAGCCACAGCGGCAGCTTGAGGTTCGCGTGGTTGAACAGGGCGGTGCCGTTGATCAGCGCCTCGAACAGAACGACCAGCAGCGCCGGCGGTCCCAGAAGCACAACGGCGCCGGACTTCACCGCGATCGAGATGAGGATTTCCAACGGATGGAAACGGATGGCGGTGGTCGCGTCGATATCCTCGTCGGCGTGATGCACACGATGGATGCGCCAAAGCACGGGCACCTTGTGAAAGATAAAATGTTGCCCCCATATGACAAGGTCGAGCACCGCGAAGCCGATCAACCACTCCAGCCACACCGGCCAGTCGACGGCATTGAACAGGCCCCAACCGCGCGAGGTTGCCCAGATCGCGGTGATGGCCGCGGTAATGGGAATGAGGAAAGTGACGGCGGCGACGGCCAGATAGTCGGCGACGAGTACGCCGACATTGGTGATCCACCGCCGGTGGCGCGGATAGCGCCGCTGGCGGCGCGGCAGCCACGTCTCCAGGCCAGCCATGCCCAGAAAGAACACCGCGAAGATCGCGAAGCGCAACGCGCCTTCGCTCAGGCCAAAATAGCTCACGTCATCCCCTTGTCGCTCTCCAGCATACACGACGATCTAGGGGACGGATCATGCCTGTGCCACACACATCCGGACAACTCGATGTGAAGGCACGGCGCTGCGCGCCTGCTACGCCTTGCGCAGCCGCGCCCGCGCCGCCGTCTCGATCGCCGCGGTGGTCAGGCGGTCGAGATGCAGCCGGTCCCTGATCATTTCGAGCCAGCGCAGCTCTTCCTGTTCGAGTTCGAGATCGACCGCGCCGACCTCGACCGCCATGGCATAGGCGGTGTCGTGCAGCCGCTCGGGAAGGGCCTCGAGAACTTCGTCAAGCAGGTGCTCGAGATCGCTGACCTGGCCCATGCGCTCGACACACCGGCCCGCGGCTTCCGCCAGCCGGTTCCGGTCATAGCCCTCGAACACGGGCAGCCGGTCGACCAGCCCGCCGATCCTGTCGAGTTCCTGGCTGGTGATGTCCGTGTCCGCGGCGGACATCACGACCATGAGATAGATTATTGCATCCTGCGGCGACAAAGCCATCGATTACGCTCCCCTTGGGTCACAGCTCGCCCCTAACTAGGCAGCGCCCGGCCCGTTGGCAAGGCGTACCCGCTCGGCGAGGAAGTCGAGCAGAACGCGTACCCGGGTCGGCAGCGGGCCACCCTGTCCGATATAGACCGCGTAGAAATCCTCGCGGAGCTCGGGAAGAACACCATCGAGCACCAGCCGCAGCCGCCCCGCGGCGATGTCCGCCCGCACCGTGAAAGCCGCCAGCCGCGCAAGCCCGGCGCCGCCCAGCGCGAGCTGCCGCAGTCCTTCGCCGTCGCTCGCCTGTACGCGGGGACCGGGCAATGCGGCCCCGTTCTCGTCATGCGGCCAACCCGCCTGGGCACGGGAATAGCAGAAGTCGAGCAGGGTATGTCCGGCTAGGTCGCTGATCGTTTGCGGTGTACCGTGTTTCTCGAGATAGGCGGGCGCGCCGACGATGATCATCGGCGAGGAGCCAAGACGCCGCGCGATCAGTCCCGAGCTTTTCAGCGGCCCGGCGCGTACCGCGACGTCGGCGCGCTCATCCATCAAATCGACCACCAGGTCGGTGAGAACGATGTCGAGCGTGACATCGGGGTAGGCGGCGAGAAAATCCGGAACGAGCGGTGCGAGCACGTGCGTATTGAACGAGGCGCTGGTGTTGAGCCGAATCCGCCCCGCCGGGTGTTCGCCGCGCGCGGCATGGCGCTCGGCTTCCGCGATGTCCGCCAGGATGCGGACCGCGCGGTCATGGAAGGCCTCCCCCTCGGGAGTGAGTTGCAGCTTGCGGGTCGAGCGGTTGAACAAGCGCGTGTCGAGCCGGCTCTCCAGGCGCGTGACCAGCTTGCTCACGGCCGACGGCGTGAGCCCGCACGCACGGGCGGCCGCCGAGAACGCACCGGCCTCGACGACGCGCACGAACACTTCCATTTCGCCTGAACGGTTGATCTCGGGACGGGACATTCGTGATTTGAATTCACATAATCTTTTCCAACAGGAAACTATATCATATATGCGCGAAGGTCCACATATTGTCTCCGGTCCGGTTATGGATATCAAAGGAGACGACCAATGGACTATCGCACTCTCGGTGCCTCGGGGCTCAAGGTGCCCGCGCTGAGCTTCGGCACGGGCACCTTCGGCGGCAGCGGGCCGCTGTTCGGGAACTGGGGCGCGACCGATATCGAGCAAGCGCGGCGCTTGATCGATATCTGTCTGGAGGCAGGTGTCACCTTGTTCGATACGGCGGATGTCTATTCCGACGGGGCTTCGGAGAAGGTCCTCGGCGAAGCGCTCAAGGGCCGGCGTGGCGACGTGCTGGTCTCCACCAAGACCGGCCTGCCCATGGGCGAAGGGCCGAACGATGGCGGCACCTCCCGGGCACGCCTGATCACTTCGGTCGAGGCGGCATTGCGCCGCCTGCAGACCGATTACATCGATCTTCTGCAGTTGCACGCGTTCGACGCAACGACGCCCGTCACCGAGGTGCTGCAAACGCTCGACGATCTCGTGAGGGCCGGTAAGGTGCGCTATGTCGGCGTCTCGAACTTCGCCGGGTGGCAGCTGATGAAGTCGCTCGCTGAAGCCGAACGGGGCGGCTACCCCCGTTATGTCGCCCACCAGGTCTACTACTCGCTGGTGGGGCGCGACTATGAATGGGACCTCATGCCCCTTGCGCGCGACGAGGGTGTAGGGGCGCTGGTGTGGAGCCCGCTGGGCTGGGGACGGCTGACGGGCAAGGTGCGCCGCGGCCAGCCGCTTCCCGAAGGGAGCCGCCTGCACGAGACGGCGGATTTCGGTCCGCCGGTCGACGAGGAACGGCTCTACGCGATCGTCGACGTGCTCGACGCCATTGCCGGGGAGACTGGCCGGACCGTACCGCAGGTGGCGATCAACTGGCTGATGCAACGCCCCACCGTTTCGAGCGTTATCATCGGCGCGCGCAATGAGGAGCAGCTGCGCGAGAACCTCGGTGCCGCCGGCTGGGCGCTGACCCGGGAGCAGATCGGCCGGCTGAACGCGGCGAGCGCGGTGGAGCCGCCCTATCCGCACTTCCCCTATTTCCGTCAGGAAGGGTTCGCCCGGCTCAATCCGCCGATGGGGCAATAGCGTCCGCAAAGGGCGCAACAGCACGGGAAAAGTTGACCTGCGGGCCGGACTGGTGCAACACCGGCCCGGCTCGCATGGGGCGGGCCGACAAACCGATGGAAATGAACCCGTGTCCGACACCGATCTCCCCCAGCTCGATCCCGCCGCTTTCGATGCCGCCCAATCGGCCCGCGCCTGGCCGTTCGAGGAGGCGCGCAAGGTCATCGAGCGCATGGAGAAAGCCAGCGCCAACGAGGCGCTGTTCGAGACCGGGTACGGCCCCTCCGGCCTGCCGCACATCGGTACCTTCGGCGAAGTGGCGCGCACGACCATGGTGCGCACCGCGTTCCGTCTTCTGACGCGCGACGAGGTGCCCGCCCACATGATCTGCTTTTCCGACGACATGGACGGGCTGCGCAAGGTGCCGGACAATGTGCCCAACCGCGAGATGATGGAAACCCATCTCGGCAAGCCGCTGAGCCGTATCCCCGACCCGTTCTCGAACGAGTACCCCTCCTTCGGCGCCGCCAACAATGCGCGCCTCATGGCCTTCCTCGACCAGTACGGGTTCGCCTACGAGTTTGCCAGCGCCACGGACTACTATACGTCCGGCAGGTTCGACGAGGCGCTGCTGCGCATGCTCGAGGTCTATGACGATGTCATGGAGATCATCCTGCCCACCCTGGGCGCCGAGCGGCAGGCGACCTATTCGCCCTTCCTGCCCGTGTGCCCGCGCACCGGCAAGGTGCTGCAGGTGCCCATGATCGCCCGCGATCCGAAGAAGGGCACGATCACTTATCAGGACCCCGAAACGGGCGAGGAGATGGAGACCACCGTCACCGGCGGCAACGTCAAGTGCCAGTGGAAGGCCGACTGGGCGCTGCGCTGGTTCGCGCTCGGGGTCGACTACGAGATGTCGGGCAAGGACCTGATCGACTCTGTCCGGCTCTCGAGCCGCATCGTCAAGGCGCTGGGCGGCACGCCGCCGGCCGGGTTCAACTACGAGCTGTTCCTCGACGACAGCGGGCAGAAGATATCGAAGTCCAAGGGCAATGGGCTGTCCATCGACGACTGGCTGACCTATGCCGGGCCCGAAAGCCTGTCGCTGTTCATGTATCAAAAGCCAAGGGCAGCCAAGCGGCTCTATTTCGACGTCATCCCGCGTGCCGTGGACGAGTACTACCAGCACCTCGCCGCCTATGAGCGCCAGGATATCGCCGAGCGGCTGGAGAATCCCGCCTTTCACATCCACTCGGGCAATCCGGGCCACCACGACGTGCCGGTGACCTTTGCGCTTTTGATGAACCTCGTCTCGGCCGCCAACGCTGAGGACAAGGCGGTCCTGTGGGGCTTCATCTCGCGCTACGTCCACGGCGCCTTGCCCGAGACCCACCCCGAGCTCGACCGTCTGGTGGGCTACGCGATCCGCTATTTCCACGACTTCGTCAGGCCGACCAAGACGTTCCGCGCGCCCACCGATCAGGAACGTGCGGCACTCGAGGCGCTCGATGCCGGGCTGGCGGAAATGCCGGCGGATGCGGATGCCGAGACCATCCAGAATCTCGTCTACGAGGTCGGCAAGACCCACGAGTTCGAGCCCCTGCGCAACTGGTTCAAGGCGCTCTACCAGGTGCTTCTCGGTCAGGATCAGGGCCCGCGCTTCGGCTCGTTCGTCGCGCTTTACGGCA
This sequence comes from uncultured Devosiaceae bacterium, assembly GCA_964572555.1. GTDB lineage: Bacteria > Pseudomonadota > Alphaproteobacteria > Rhizobiales > Devosiaceae > CAZNHG01. The sequence goes on from CAZNHG010000059.1 coordinate 9,296, forward strand.
TCGCGGAAACCCGCCAGCTCATTGCGGACGGGCTGGCCGGCAAGCTGACCGCGTAGGGCCTTGTGCCGCCCCGGTCACCGGGGCGGCCCTATCCCAGCGACTTGATGAGTGCGGCGACCTCGCCGAAGTTCTCCGCCCGCCGGAACCGCGGCGCGTCCTCGGGCGTGTCGGCGTGCTCGAGCGACCAGGTGAGGTCGTGCGGCACGTGGATACCCCAGGCACCCGCCGCGATCGCCGGCACGACGTCGGACTTCAACGAGTTTCCCACCATCGCGCTCGCCTCCGGCCCGTCGCCATGCTGGGTGAAGATGCGCCGGTAGGTGTCCTCGGTCTTGTCGCTGACGATCTCGACGGCGTGGAACAACTCGCCAAGGCCCGACTGCGCCAGCTTGCGCTCCTGGTCGAACAGGTCGCCCTTGGTGATCAGCACCAGCCGGTACTCGCCCGCGAGCCGGTCGAGCGTTGCCTCGACACCGGGCAGCGTCTCCACCGGATGTGCGAGCAGGTCGCGCCCGGCGTCGAGAATCTGCCGGATGACGTGGCCCGGGGCCTTGCCCTCGGTCACATCGAGCGCGGTCTCGATCATCGACAGGGTGAAGCCCTTGATGCCGAAGCCGTAGAGCTTGATGTTGCGCCGCTCCGCGTCAAGCAGGCGCGCCGGGATGTCGACGCCGTGCGCGTGCCCGGACAACAGTTCGACGAAACGGGATTCGGTGAGCTGGTAGTAATGCTCGTTGTGCCAGAGCGTGTCGTCGGCATCGAGGCCGACAAGCGTCACGGCCCGGGACGGGGCGGGGGACATGAGAGGCTCCTTACTGGCTGGCCCAGAGAATGCGGGCGATCCAGTCGATTTCGGATGTGCTCAGGTTGCGCGGCTCATGGTCGGGATTGAGCGAATGCAGCTCCACCGAACGTTCGGTCTGCCGGTGCAGCACCTTGGCCATCACCTCGCCTTCCTGGGTACACACCACGACCCGGTCCCCGCGCCTGAGCTGCTGGGTGGGCGAGACGATGATGACGTCGCCGTCCCGGTAGAGCGGCAACATGGAATCGCCCGCAACCTCGAGCGCATAGGTGCCGCTGTCCTGCGCGGTGGGCATGCGCACCTCGTCCCAGCCCTGGCCGACCGGAAAGCCGCCCGAATCGAAGAACCCGCCGGCTCCCGCCTGGGCGAAGCCGAGAAGCGGCACGGTCGCCGGCCCCGGCGCCGGCATCTGATGATAGGCGCCGCTCTCGCTCATCAGGCTGTCGAAACTCTCGTTGGTCGCCTCGAGGATCTTGGCGATGCTCTCGGTCGAGGGCCAGCGCGCGCGCCCGTCGCGGCTGACGCGCTTCGACTTGTTGAACGCTGTCGAGTCGAGCCCCGCAAGCCGGGCCAGCCCCGACGGCGAAAGGCCGTGGCGCTGCGCCAGCGCGTCGATGGCATCCCAGATGGCGCTGTGTGACAGCATAAGCGGTCTCTGGCTCGTTGTCTCTCGTACGCAGGACTATAGTCCTGCGCAGTGGAATGTGATCCTAGTGCATATCGCTCGTGCCCGCCCGTGTAAAGATGCGCATGCACCATCGGTGGATATGGCTTGCTTGCCCTCTGCCGCCTGCTTGCATACTGTGCCGCCATGTCTGAGACAGCCGAACATTTCATCTACAAGATCACCACGAAACAGGTCTGGGATCATGCCGATCCCAATGGCGTGCTCGAGGGTATGCCCATCGATCGGGCAGACGGATTCATGCACTTCTCGACGGCCGAGCAGCTGCGCGAGACGCTGAGCCTGCACTTCAAGGGCCAGCACGATCTCGTGCTTCTCGCCGTGCCTGTCGCGGCGGTTGTCGACGGGCTGAAATGGGAGCCCTCGCGCGGCGGCGTCCTGTTTCCGCACCTTTACGCCGAACTGCCGCTTTCCGCCGTCGCCTGGGCCCGGCCCGTCTCGGTCAGCGACAACGGTGTTCCGGACATGCCGGCCCTTTCATGATCTTCTCACGCCTCGCCCCGCTGCTGCGCTCGCACACCGTGCAGGGGCTGACGCGTGACGCGCTGTTGCGCATGGAGCCGGAAACCGCCCACCGCGCCACGATCTCCGCGCTCAAGCTGGGCCTCGTGCCCGAGGCCGAAGAGCCCGACCCGCCCGAACTCGGAACCGGGTTGGCCGGGCTCGAGCTGGCCAATCCCGTCGGCATGGCCGCCGGGTTCGACAAGAACGGCGAGGTTCCCCGCGCACTGTGTGCCATGGGGTTCGGCTTCGCCGAAGTGGGGACGGTCACGCCCGAACCGCAGGAGGGCAATCCCGCGCCCCGTCTGTTCCGCGTGCGCGAGGCCGATGGCGTCATCAACCGTATGGGCTTCAACAACGAGGGCCACGATGCGGTCTATCGCCGGCTCGACCGGCGGCGGGTCCCGGGCGTCCTCGGCGTCAATGTCGGTGCCAACAAGACCAGCACGGACTTCGTCGCCGACTACGTGGCAGGAGTGAAGCGCTTCGCGCCGGTTGCCGACTATCTCACCGTCAACGTCTCCTCGCCCAACACACCCGGCCTGCGCGACCTGCAGACCGACGATGCCCTGCGGCGCCTGCTGGCGGAGGTGCTGGCCGAGCGCGCCCGCGCAGCGATCCGCGTGCCGGTTTTCCTCAAGCTCGCGCCTGATCTGACCGAGACCGACCTCGACGCCGTTGCGCGTGCCGTGAGCGACACCGATCTCGACGGGCTGATCGTGTCGAACACCACCATCACGCGCGAGACCGTCGGCGGCATGGAGAACGCCAACGAGCAGGGCGGCCTCTCCGGCGCGCCGCTGTTCAACCTCGCCACGCAGAAACTCGCCCAAGCCCGCCAGCGGGTGGGCACGCTGCCGATCATCGGCGTGGGCGGTATCCACTCCGCCGAAACGGCTGTCGCCAAGTTCTCCGCCGGCGCCGACGCCATCCAGCTCTATTCGGCGCTGGTGTTTGGCGGCATGGACCTGTTGGGCACCATCAAGTCCGGCCTTGCCGCCGCAGTGCGCGAGGGCGGGCACGAATCCGTCGCCGGGCTCACCGGATCGGCGGTGGAGGACTGGGCCAGCGGCCGGATTCGGCTTTAGAGTGTTTTCAGAAGTGAAGCG
>CAZNHG010000059.1:12495-14083 GCA_964572555.1 uncultured Devosiaceae bacterium
CTTTGTAGAACTCGGGTCATTGGCAACAGCGGAAACCAACCGCACCAACCTTGAGGAGAGACACGAAATGACCCGCCACATTCTCATCACCACTGCCGTCGCCGCCATGATCGGCTTCACCGCGCCCGCCATGGCCGGCGGCATCACTATCGACCAGAACGGCTGGGGCAACGCCGCCGGCGGCGGCCAGGTCGGCTGGAACAACGAGATCGGCGTCTATCAGAACGGCGCTCACAACGAAGCCACCCACAAGCAGTGGGGCGACAACAACCTGTCCGTGAGCGGCCAGGATGGCTGGAACAACGACAGCGAAACCGAGCAGTTCGGCTCGAACAACGTTGCCGGCACCGGCCAGTTCGGCTCGGGTCACACCTCGGTCGTCAGCCAGGACGGACACGGCAACGTCACCGCCGGCGTACAGACCGGGCATGGATGCGATGCCGATGTGGAGCAGAACGGGAGCGGCAACGTCGCCGCCTTTGTCCAGAACTGCCCCTGATCGAAGTCGATCAATGACAACCGATCTGCCGGGAGGGGGCCACGGCTCCTCCCGGCTTTAGCGATGGGCACATCGAAAGGAGACTTCCCAATGACCATGATCAGCAAGCGCCTCACGGCCCGGCTCGCACCCCTCGTTATCGGCCTTGGTGCCGCCGGCCTCGCCATGGGCGCCACCCAGGCCAGCTCCGCCGACGACTCGGTGAGCTGCGAGATCGAGGCACGCCAGCAGAACGGCATGATCGCCATGCGCGGCGTCGTTCATTCCGAAACCCCGATCAGCGGTTCCTACGAGTTCAAGGTGCGAAGCGCCGGCCACGGCGGCAGCTCCGACATCTCGCAGGGTGGCCGTTTCAGCGCCGGTCCGGACGGCCCGGCCACGCTCGGCCAGGTCCAGCTCGGTGGATCCCCGGCCTATGACGCTACGCTCTACGTCAATGCCGACGGCATGACCATCGAGTGCGCCGAGCGCTTCGAGGGCCTTATCTGAACATCGTCCTCCAGACGGCGCCACGAAGAGGGGTTCCGGCATCGCCGGGACCTCTTTTTTTGTCCCGGAACGCCTGAAAATCCGGTATTCTGGACACATGAACGAACTCTGAACGGCGAGTTCGATCCGGGTTCAGTCGCGGCGATACATAGTGGCCCCATCGAATTGAGGACACGACGAACCAGTCGAGACAAGGAGCAACACCATGAACCGCACCATCAAGACCACCCTCGCCGCCATCATCGCTGCCGCATCGCTCACCGCTCCGGCCATGGCCGGCGGCCAGCTTTCGTTCAGCTACACCCCCAGCGATGCCGACGAACAGCAGGCCGTGCGCACGGGCCTCGCCATCTATCAGCTGGTCGAGGGCATCGAGGCCAATGGCGGCATCACCCAGAACGGCAGCGGCAACTCCGCAGGTGTCGCCCAGAACGGCGGCGGCAACACCGGCATCGTTCACCAGGAAGGCAACGGCCACAATGGCACCGTCCAGCAGAACGGCAACAACAACTCCTGCGGCCTGTTCCAGTTCGGCGAAGACACCGACGGCCACTGCGTGCAGAACGGCAACGGCCAGACCGGCATCACCACCCAGTTCGG
>CAZNHG010000060.1:0-4307 GCA_964572555.1 uncultured Devosiaceae bacterium
ACGCGCGGAATGACCGACGACGACATGGGCGGCGCTCGGCGCAGCACCATGGATGAACTCGGGGACGTGACGCTTGCCGCAGACAAGGTACTGGTGTTCTGAGATATACGGATAATCTGTCTCGGCCAACCGTTCAAACGCGCCAAAACCGCGCCACAGTTTACCCTAACTTGATTCCGATATGATTCCGGGCCTACGCTCGACACGCCTCAGCCTGGCGGGCCAATATCATATAAATCATTGTTATTTATGCGGAAAATTGGTTGCGGGGCATGCAGCGTGTCCGCTCGAAATAATCCTGCGTTGAGGCGGCCTGGCAAAGCTCGGTGGCTTCGGTGGTCACTGCCGAGGCGGCCGCGGCAACACCGTAGCGGCAGGCCTTTTCCAGCGGCCAGTCCCGCGTCAGCCCCAGTGTCATCGCCCCGACGAAGCTGTCGCCCGCACCAACCATGCTGCGAATGGGCACATGGGGCGGAATAAGGTGGAAGCGATCGTGCGCTGCTGCGACGAAGGCTCCCTCGGCGCCGGTCGTCACGACGACGGTCTCGGCCATGCCGCGCCGCTGCAACAGGTCCGCCAGTTCTTGTGCGGGCATGTCGTCGGCGTCTCCGGCAAGGCACAGGGCATCGTCGCGATTGAGCTTGATCAGGTACGGACGCCGTGTCACGCACGGCGCAAGAGCTGGGCCGCAGGTGTCGACGATTGCCTTGATGCCGCGATCCTTCAGCACGTCGATGATTTCCGCATAGAAGTCGGCCGGCATGCCCGGCGGCAGCGTGCCGCTGAGCACGGCAAATCGGCAGTCGGCATCGATCGCGGCCAGAAGGGCGCTTTGCAACTGCGCCGCCTCGACGGTGTCGACTTCCGGGCCCGGCATGACGAAACGGTAGTGAAGGTTCGTCGTGTTTTCCATCACTGTCAGAGACATGCGTGTCTCGTTCGCGAGCGGCCAGATCGTCGTTGAAATGCCGGTCGCGTCGAGAAGATCGCGAAAGTGCGCACCCGCATGCCCGCCCAGCGTGACAAAGCACCGGCTTTCCCCGCCCAGCGTCTTTATGGCGCGAGAGACGTTCACGCCGCCCCCGCCCGCGTCAAAGCGCGGCGGACCGCAGCGCAGCTTGCGCATAGGATGGAGTTGGCCAAGCGAGGTCGTGACGTCGAGCGCGGGGTTGAGCGTGACTGTCAGGATCGCTGTCATCAGCGCGCGGTGATCGTATTGGCGAGAGAGATAGCGGCGCCCTGCAACCCCGCGTTCTGCGAACGGATCACATAGGTCGGGATCGGCGCGACATACTCGGACACGCGCCCCTTGGCTTCGAAGGCGGCACGGAAAGCGCCGGTATCGAGGAAGTCGACGATGCGCGGGGGTATGCCCCCGCCCAGGTACACGCCCCCGCGGGCGCCGAACATCAGGGCGACGTCGCCGGCGAACCGGCCGAGCCAGCGGGCAAAGTAGTCCATTGCTTCCTCCGCAGCCGGGTCGCTGCGCTTGGTGGCGCGCTCGACGATTTCCGGGGCGGCGATTCCCTCTGCTGTCTTGCCGGCGAGGATGCGATAGAGGGCCATCAGGCCCGGGCCCGAGAGGATCTGCTCCGCCGAGAAATGGGGCTGTCCGGCTCTCAGGGACTCCAGGATGGCGAACTCCTCGTGGCTCTCGACGGCGAACGAGACGTGCCCGCCTTCTCCGGGAATGGCGACCGCCGTTCCACCGTGATCGATGAGGCCGGCGACACCGAGACCGGTGCCCGGGCCCAGCACCGCCATCGGTGCGCCGACCAGCGCCGTGCCACCGCCGATGGGGACGATCTCGTCACGCGTAAGGTGGGGCAGCGACAGCGCCATGGCCTCGAAGTCATTGAGAAGGTGGACGTGCGTGCCCCCGGTGATGTCGCGGATATCCTCGGCGGTGAACGCCCAGGGCCGGTTGGTCAGCGCGGCATGCTCCTGCGTGACCGGACCGGCGACGGCGATGCCGACGTGATCGGGACGTTCGGGCGTCGTCTTGAGATACGCCTTGATGGCCTCGAGCGGAGATTCGAACAGCTCGCTCCTGAACAGCGCGTAATTGCTGATCGTCAGCTCGTCGAGATCCGAGATGGCGATGCGCAGGCTGGTGGCTCCGACATCGGCGACGAGCGCCTGGCGGGGATATCTGGTCATGGAAACGGGCTCCTCGAAACACGAACGGGACGTGCGCCTTAATGCGCGGACGTGCAGGGCAGCGCCTTGATCCGCGTCAAGGACGAGGGGGTGGCCCCGGGGCAAGTTGAGCGATGAAAGCGCAACGACAGCGAGCGGGAGGTTTCATGCCGGCGTCTTCATCCCTTGTTGCCTGGTTCGAGACGACCGGGCGCGGCGACGTGGGCCGGGTTGGGGGCAAGAACGCCTCCCTCGGCGAGATGGTTCAGCAACTCGCGCCCCGGGGCATTTCCGTGCCGCAAGGGTTTGCCACGACGGCCGACGCATATTGGCAGTTCATCGAGGCGAACGCTTTGGGCAGGCGCATCGCCGCGGCCCTCGCCGAATGGGACCACGGCCATGCGACACTCGCCGAGACCGGGCAGGCGATCCGGCAGATGATCCTCAAGGGCGCCTGGCCGCGCGAGATGGCGGACGCCATCACCGACAACTATCTCGAGTTGTGCACGCGCGCCGGCAAGGACAACATGTCCGTGGCGGTGCGCTCGAGCGCCACGGCAGAGGATTTGCCCGACGCCAGCTTTGCAGGCCAGCAGGAGACGTTTCTCAATATTTCGGGTGCCGCGCCGCTGCTGGAGGCATGCAAGCGTTGCTACGCCTCGCTGTTCACGGATCGCGCCATCAGCTACCGCAAGGCCAAGGGGTTCGACCACATGCAGGTGGCGCTGTCGGTCGGCGTGCAGCAGATGGTGCGTGCCGACACGGGCGGGTCGGGCGTCATGTTCTCCCACGATACCGAGACCGGCTTCGACAAGGTGGTGCTGATCAACGCGGCCTGGGGTCTGGGCGAGAATGTCGTGCAGGGCGCGGTGGATCCGGACGAATATCACGTCTTCAAGCCGCTGCTCGGCGACGAGGCGCTGACCCCGATCATCGAGAAGCGCCGCGGGGCCAAGGAAATCAAGATGGTCTACGCGTCCGGCGCGCAGCCGACGCGCAACGTGCCGACGTCCAAGGTTGAGCGCGGCGCCTTCGTTCTTGCCGACGCCGAAATCCTCACCCTGGCGCGCTGGGCGGTGATCATCGAGGAGCACTATGGCTGCCCCATGGACATGGAGTGGGCGCGTGACGGCGAGACAGGGACGATCTACATCGTGCAGGCGCGCCCCGAAACCGTGCAGGCGCGCCGCGGGGCAGGCGCATTCCGCTCCTACAAGATCGGGCAGACCGGCCAGACGCTGACAAAGGGGCTCGCCATCGGCGATGCCATCGTCAGCGCGCCGGTGTGCCTGATCGAGGACGTCAGGGACATCGACAGCTTCGTCGACGGGGCAATCCTGGTGACCAGGATTACCGATCCCGACTGGGTGCCGATCATGAAGCGGGCGGCGGCCATCGTCACCGATCATGGCGGGCGCACCTCGCATGCGGCGATCGTGAGCCGCGAGCTGGGCCTGCCGGCCATCGTGGGTACGGGCGATGCGACGCATGTCCTGCACTCCGAGCAGGAGATCACCGTCTCCTGCGCCGAGGGCGACGAAGGTGTCATTACCGAGGGCGCGGCTACGTTCACCGTCGAGGACGTCGATGTTTCCGATCTGCCGGTGACCGACACTCAGGTCATGCTCAATCTTGCCAATCCCGGTGCCGCCTACCGCTGGTGGCGCCTGCCGGCCGATGGCGTGGGGCTGGCGCGCATGGAGTTCGTCATAACCAATACCATTCGCGCCCATCCCATGGCGTTGATCGGGTTCGACACGCTCAAGGATACGCAAGCCAAGGCCGAGATCGCCGAGTTGACCAGAAGCTTTGCGGACAAGACCGCGTATTTCGTCGATATGCTCGCCCGCGGGCTGGGGCGCATCGCGGCGGCCGTCTACCCCAAGCCGGTCATCGTGCGCATGTCGGATTTCAAGACCAACGAATATGCCGGGCTCCTCGGCGGGGCGGAATTCGAGCCAGACGAGGAAAACCCGATGATCGGGTTCCGCGGTGCGTCACGCTACTATTCCCCGCGCTACAAGGCCGGTTTCGGCCTCGAGTGCCGTGCCATCAAGCGGCTGCGCGAGGAGATGGGGTTCATCAATGTCGTGGTGATGATCCCGTTCTGCCGCTCCATCGGCGAGGCCGATCGGGTGCTCGAGGTCATGGCCGAATACGGCCTGGCG
>CAZNHG010000060.1:4317-8931 GCA_964572555.1 uncultured Devosiaceae bacterium
CCCTCCAACGTCGTTCTCGCGGGCGAATTTGCAAAGCGGTTCGACGGATTCTCAATCGGATCGAACGATCTCACGCAATTGACGCTGGGGGTCGACCGCGACTCCGGCGAACTCGCACACTTGTTCAATGAACAGGACGAAGCTGTGAAATGGATGATCTCCAGAGTGATCGATGCGGCCCACCAGTCGGGGGCAAAGGTGGGCCTGTGCGGCCAGGCACCCAGCGACCATCCGGAATTCGCTGAATTCCTGGTTGGCTGCGGCATCGACTCGATCTCGGTGAGCCCCGACAGTTTCATATCGGTTAAGCGCCGAGCCGCGAAGTCGGAAGAACCGCGGCGTACGGCATAAGGAGGCGGCGATGCGGCTGTTCGCGCTCAAGGGATCACACCTTCTCGGGGCGGCGGTGGCCGAGGCAATGGATGTCGCGCTTGACCCCATCGAGGAGCGCGATTTCGAGGCGGGCGAACACAAGGTACGGCCGCTGGTCAGCGTGCGGGGCGAGGATGTCTACATCGTTTGCAGCCTGGACGGTGATGCCACGCTGAGCGCCAACGACAAGCTGGTGCGCTTGCTCGTGTTCATCGCCACCTGTCGCGAGAACGGCGCGGCGCGGGTGACGGCTGTCGCACCCTATATCGCCTATGCGCGCAAGGACCGGCAGACCAAGCCGCGTGATCCCGTGACCATGCGCTACATCGCCCAACTCTTCGAGGCGGTGGGCACGGACACAGTGATGGGTCTCGATGTGCACAACGTCGCCGCGTTCCAGAACGCGTTTCGCTGCACGACAGTGCATCTCGATACGCGCCGGCTGCTCGCCGGGGCGCTCAAGGCGCACGGGCGGCTGGGCGAGACGGTGGTCATGTCTCCCGATGGCGGCGGCGTGAAGCGCGCGGAATTGCTGCAGGACGTTCTGGCTCAGAACGGAATTGCCACGGATTTCGCCTTGATGGAGAAGCGGCGCAGCGAAGGTGTTGTTGCGGGGGAGCTATTCGCCGGCGACGTAGCGGGGAAGACGGTGATCATTGTCGATGACATGATCTGTTCAGGCGGCACGATCCTGCGTGCCGCCCGCGCCTGCCGCGAGCGTGGGGCGAAGAAGGTCCTCGCTTACGCAACGCATGGCTGCTTCACCGATGACGCTGCCGAACTGTTCAACGATTCAGCCCTCGACAGCGTGATCGTGACCGACAGCGTCGGGCCGCATGAGCTGGAGAACATTCCCGCCGGCAAGCTCGAGGTCATTTCCTGCGCGCCGCTTTTGGGTGACGCAATCGAGCGGCTGCACGGGGGCGGTTCGATCAACCGGCTCCTCGGGAGTGAGATTTGAGCGCGAATTCCGCCGCGATGTCGAGATAGCGTCGTGCCTGGCCGGGCCAGATTTCCGGCGTCATCGGCGTGTCGTCGAGAAGGTGCGCGATACAGATGCGGGCGCGCAGCACGGGGCGAAACGTTGAATAAAAGCGCATCAACTCGGGCGAGGGTGGTTTATCGAGGTACTTGTCGAGTACCTCGATCAGCACTTCCCGTGCCCACTCGATGCCCCTGATGCGGCATTCCAGGCCGAGATACGCCATCTCGTCATAGGGGTCGAGGATGCGCATGCTGCGATCGAATTCCAGCCGGTCGATGATCTCGACGGGTTCGAGCAGGTAGATGTGCTCGGGCCGCAGGTCGCCGTGCCCCTCGACGATGCACCCGGCGGCGATGCGTTCGCGGATTTCGTCACGGACCTGAGCGAACTGCGTGTCGACCGATGCGATGGTTGCTGAGACCGTTTCATCACAAATCCTGAACTCCGGGCGGCGCAGAATGTGCCGGTTGACCGCCTGCTCGGTCTCGAGGTGGGCGATATACAGGGCTCCGTCCGCAACGCATGGCACCTGGTTGACGTAGAAATTGCCGAGCTTCTCGGCTATTTCGACTATCTCGCCGCGTTCGACGTGGCCATGCTCGAGGGCGCTCTCGAGTGTTCTATCGTCCGGCAGTCTTTGCATCTCTATCAGCCACTCGACCGGCCGGCCGCCGCCATCGAGTGCCAAGGTACCGTCTGGAGCGACAGTCAGCGGCAGGATGCGCAGATAGGTCTCGGGCGCCATTTCGCGGTTCACGACGAATTCCTCCGCGCAATTGCGCCGGCGCTTCTCCAATGTGCTGAAATCGAGGAATGGGAAGGAAACGGGCTTTTTCAGCTTGTAGACCCGTTCGCCCGCCAGGAAGATCCAGGACATATGCGTCTCGATAGCAGTGACCTCCGCGGGGTGATGCGGATAGGCGGCGGGCTCGCTCAGGAACGCTATCTTCTGGTGGAGGCTGGCCATCGGGATACTCCGGAATTGCCTTCCGCTTTTGCCACCGAAAGCGCCAGGGACCCTTGACGCGCATCAAAGCAGATAGGGCGATGCCATGCGAATTTGCACGCACGATCCTGGAGACGTGGTGGTGGATATGGGGATGGCCGTTCTGGACGGTGCAAGCCGGGACATGAATCTCCGGCCCGACGAGGTTGTGTGCAACGATCGGTGGACGCTGATGGGGCACAAGGCCGTTCCCGCGGTTCCTGCGGCACTTTATCAGTACACGAGCGGTCGTTGGACCAGTCGGGCCGGATGCTCCATGCACAGGGAGCCCTAGGCGCTGTGGCCCATGAATTGGCAGACGATGGAGAGGATGCCCCCGCAACCGGCACGCCATTGTCCGGGCTGTCCATCGCACAGGCGCGGGCGGGTCTTGTCCGGTTCGGGCCCAACGAAATCGCCGTGGGCGGCGATCGTTCGCTGCTCGATACGCTCCGGGAAATCCTGACCGAGCCCATGCTTCTCCTGCTCCTCGGGGCAGTGGGTATCTACCTGGTCATCGGCGACTTGGCGGAGGGGTTGCTTCTGGCGGCATTCGCCGGGCTCACCGTGGCGCTCGTTCTCTATCAGCAGGTGCGCAGCGACCGCTCGCTCAATGCCTTGAGAGAACTCGGCGCTCCAAGGGCGTGCGTGATCCGCGACGGTGCGCAAACGACCATCCCGGCGCGCGAGGTCGTGCCCGGCGATATCGTTGTCCTGTCGGAAGGCGAACGCGTGCCGGCCGACGGGCAAATTCTGCGCGCCGAGGCGCTGCTCGTCGACGAGTCACTGCTTACCGGCGAGAGCGTGCCGGTGACCAAGCGCCCTGCCATGGACGGGGAGGCGACGGCCGGAATGATTCCCGGTGGGGATAACCTGCCCTGGGCCTTTTCGGGGACACTTATCCTGCGCGGGCGCGGTTTCGCCGAAGTCACCGGGACGGGGGCGATGACGCGAGCGGGGCAAATCGGCAAGTCCCTGGCCGCAATCGAGACCGAAAAGACACGCTTGCAGCGCTCGACAGCCCGGCTCGTGCGACTGTTCGGCGTACTCTCGCTGTTGGTCAGCGTTGCGGTCGTCGCGATCTACGGGCTTGTGCGCGGTAACTGGCTGGAGGGGGTGCTTTCGGGCATCGCGGTGGCAATGTCGATGCTGCCGGAGGAGTTCCCGGTGGTGCTGACGGTGTTCCTCGCTATCGGGGCGTGGCGCCTCGCGCGGATGAAGGTTCTTGCCCGGCGTCCGGCAGTGGTCGAGGCACTTGGCGCGGCGACGGTGCTTTGCGTCGACAAGACGGGAACGCTGACCGAAAACCGCATGCGGGTGAGCGCCCTGGCGACCCCGGATGCCGAATATGCACCCAAGAATCCGCGAGACGAGGCGCCTCCCGCATTCGATGATCTCATCGAGGCGGCCTACCTCGCCACCACGCGCGCATCGCTCGACCCGATCGACGTCTCGGTTTCTCATCTTGCACACGCCGAACTCGCGGACCGGCTGCATGAAGACTGGCCGTTGGCGCGCGAATACGGCATCACTCCGGAACTCCTTGCTGTTTCCCAGGCTTGGCGGACTGCGGCCGGCCAGCATGTCGTGGCGACCAAGGGGGCGCCGGAGGCCGTGTGCACGCTGTGCGGTCTCGATGACCAGGAGTGCGAGGTCGTGCTGGCCAGGGCACGAGATATGGCTGCGGGCGGGCTACGCGTTCTGGCGGTTGCATCGGCCGTCGATGTTCGAAACGCATTACCTGAAAGCCCGCATGATTTCGCGTTTTCATATAAAGGATTGATCGGTTTTCGTGATCCGCTGCGTGAAACCGTGCCGGCTGCGGTGCGCGAGGCCCGGCGTGCCGGCATCTCGGTTCGCATGATCACCGGCGATTTCCCCGAGACGGCACGCGCAATCGCGCGTCTGGCCGGTATCGAACATCCCGAGGACGTGCTGAGCGGCGAGCGGTTGGCCGCCATGGATGGACGGGAAATGGAAAGGGCCATCGCTCGGACCAACGTCTATGCCCGCATCATGCCCGAGCAGAAGCTGCGCATTGTCGAAGCGCTCAAGGCTAACGATGAGGTGGTCGCCATGACGGGCGACGGCGTCAACGATGCGCCCGCTCTCAAGGCAGCTGATATCGGCATCGCCATGGGCGGCAAGGCAACCGATGTGGCGCGCGAGGCCTCTGGACTCGTCGTTCTCGCCGAGGACTTCGGCCGCATTGTGCGGGCTATCCGCATGGGGCGGCGCATCTTCGACAACCTGCGCAAAGTGATGATCTATA
>CAZNHG010000060.1:8941-14048 GCA_964572555.1 uncultured Devosiaceae bacterium
TGCTCGGCCTGCCGCCACACATATTCCCCGCGCACGTTGTGCTGTTCGAGATGATCATCGATCCTATGAGCTCGATCGCCTTCGAGACTACCCCGGACGAGCCGGATCTGATGAAACGCCGGCCCCGCCCGGTCAGGGAACCTGTCGCGGGCCTTCGCCAGATCGCCTACGGTGCTGCGCAAGGAGCGGTTCTTTTCTCCGTTTGCCTTGCCGTTTACGCGCTGGCCGGCCGGTCGGGCGCATCAGAGGAGGCCGTGCGAGCACTGGTCTTCATCGCGGTGTGCGCAGGAAACCTGGCGCTCGTGCGCGTCAACGACACGCGCGAATTGGCAATCCTGAGGTTCTTTGCTCCGGGGCACGGGGCATTCTGGCTCATTGCCGGCGCCGCGGCGGCGGTGGTGGCGGCCTGCATCCTGCATCCAGGTCTGGCGAGGCTTTTCGCCTTTGCACCGCCGGACCCCCGACTGGCAGCAGCTGTAGTCGCCGTACCACTGCTTGGTGTTCTTGCATTTGGTCTCGTGAAACTGGCTCGCCCCGTGCAGCGCATTCTGGGACATGGCGCGTGAGCGGGAGAAGATGTCCGATAAGGGGTTCACAACAGTTCGAGGGGGCGCGGGGTGGCGATTGAGCCATGTCAATGCCCTGTCACCTCATTCCGGCCAGCTTGTCGATTGTGGACGTTGCACGAACGAGAAGAGGCGGACATGCCCGATCTGGTACTCAAACAGACAATTGTCGATACGCTCGCCTATGATCCTGAAATCGACGCCGAGGATATCGGTGTTTCGGTAAACGGGGGCATTGCCACGTTGACCGGGCACGTGCCGACATATGCCCAGAAGCGCGCGATCGAGGCACGTGTGCGCGGTATCGAGGGCGTCATGGGCATCGCCATGGAAATCGAGGTTCGCCGGCCCGGCACCAACCTGACAGCCGACGACGAAATCGCCCGCCATGCGATGGATGCCATCTATGACGATATGGACCTTCCCAAGGGGGCTGTGCATGTCAGCGTGACGCGCGGTTGGGTGACACTTTACGGCAATCTCCACAGGGCTACAGAGCGTGATCGCGTGGCCGAGCTGGTTCGCCACATTGCCGGGGTGCACGGGGTCAAGAACGAGATCGACCTCGCCGTGCAGGAATGATCTAAGTGCGGCGTGTAACGTATTGAAACCATTCCCCCGCAGTGCTTTCCGCTTGTTGCTTTGCCGAGGCGCGATTACCATTCGGCACAAGCGACAGCTATGGCCGAGCGGGGCATGACGGACAATCCGCAAGACGAGGCAGACCTTGCCGCTCAGGCGGCCAAGCTCAAGGCCATTCTTGAATCGGCACTCGATGCCATCATCACCATCGACTCGAGCGGACGGATCACGACCGTCAATTCTGCTGCCGAGGAGGTTTTCGGTTATACGGAGGACGAGTTCCTGGGCCGAAACGTGCACTTCCTGATGCCCGAGCCGTACCACTCGGAACACGATCAATACATCCAGAACTATCTGGAGACGGGTGAGCGCAAGATCATCGGAATCGGGCGAGAGGTGACGGGCCGCCGCAAGAACGGCTCCACGTTTCCGATGCACCTGGCGGTCAGCGAGTTCGAGATCGATGGCGAGAGGCATTTCACCGGTATCATCAAGGATCTCACTTCGCAGAAGGAGACCGAAAGGCAACTGCGCCAGGCGCAGAAGATTGAGGCGATGGGCCAGCTCACCGGCGGCATTGCGCACGACTTCAACAACCTGCTCACGGTCATCATCGGCAATCTGGAGATGCTGGAGGGACGGCTCACCGACGAGATGGGGAAGGAGCTGGCCGGGGAGGCGCTCGAGGCGGCGGAACTGGGGGGACGGCTGACGGCACGCCTTCTCGCCTTCGCCCGGCGCAGCCATCTCGAACCCGAAGTCGTCAACCTCAATTCGTTTGTGCTCGACCTGACCGAGATGCTGCACCGCACGCTCGGTGAGACGATCATGCTTTCGAACGCACTGAGCCCGGAACTCTGGACGGCGCGGGTGGACGCCTCCCAAGTGGAGAGTGCCATCGTCAATCTGGCGGTCAATGCGCGCGACGCCATGCCCGACGGCGGGCGGCTGGTTCTCGAGACGGCCAATGTCCGCATCGATACCGACACCGACAATGGTGTCGGCGAACTCAGGCCCGGAGACTATGTGCGCCTGTCGGTTTCCGACACCGGCACGGGTATGGACAGGCCGACGCGCGAGCGGGCCTTCGAGCCGTTCTTCACCACCAAGGAAGCGGGCCGGGGAACCGGGCTCGGGCTGTCGATGGTCTATGGCTTTGCCGTTCAGTCCGGCGGCCATGCCAGTATCTACAGCGAACCGGACAAGGGCACGACCGTCAATCTCTACCTGCCGCGTCACAAAACCGGTGCCACCTCGGGCGTGGAAGAGATAAGCGATGTCACCGCCGCGCGCGGGCGCGGCGAGCGCATTCTGGTTGTCGAGGACGACGAGCGTGTGCGGCGCCTCACACTGACCCGGCTGATCGATCTCGGTTACGATGTGGTCGAGGCGGCCGACGGAAACGCGGCGCTCGAGATTCTCGCGGACAACAAGGATTTCGACCTTCTGTTCACCGATCTCGTCATGCCGGGTGGCGTGAGCGGCTATGAACTTGCCAAACGGGCGCGCGCCATGCTGCCCATGCTCAAGGTGCTGCTGACCTCCGGCTATGCCGAGGAACTGACGCACACCGATCAACTGGTCGCGGAAAATCTCAAGCTGCTGCGCAAGCCGTACCGCCAGGTGGAACTGGCCGCAGCGATCGAGAGCGCCTTGAACACCTCCTGATCAGCGCTTCTCCAGCCGCTCCGGCGTGAAGCTGTAACCGGCGCCGCGAACGGTCTGCAGTAGTACCGGACTTGTCGGATCGGCCTCGATCTTGCGCCGCAACCTGACGATCTGGTTGTCGATGCTCCTGTCGGTCGGGGTCCAGTCATGTCCTTTTGTCAGGTCCATGATGCGATCGCGATCCAGGACGTGGTGGGCGTGACGGACGAAGACCGAGAGCAGATCGAATTCGGTGGCCGTCAGAGGGCAGGGCGAACCGTCCGGCCTGTGCAGCGTCCGTCGGTCGAGATCGAACGCATAGCCGTCGAACGTATAGCACCGGCTCGATACCTCGCCTTGCGTCGCCGCGGCTGCGGTTGCCGGATGGGCGCGCCGCAGCACCGAGCGCACGCGCGCCAGCACTTCGCGCAGGTGAAAAGGCTTGGCGATGTAATCATCCGCACCCACCTCCAGGCCGACGACTCTGTCGACCATTTCGCCCTTGCCCGAAATGATGATGATGGGGATGTTGGACGTTCCCCTTATCTCCCGGGCGATCGCCAGTCCGTCCGTGCCTCCGAGATTGAGATCGAGCGTGATCAGGTCGATGTGTCCGTTCATGGCCGCCGCGACATCCTCGGGATTACTCGCTTCCGTGACACTGTAGCCTTCATCCTCGAGGCATCGGCGTAGCATCCGCCGCACCCTGGCGTCGTCATCCACTACGAGAATATTGTTTGCTGTCTTGTCCATGCCATGGCCGTCAGGAGCGTTCGAAAAACGTCGCCGCGAGGGCAGTCGCGATTACGCTCCGTTACAATTTATTACGTTATGCGTATATGATCGCTACTTTGCCGTGGTTTTGTCCCCTCTGCAACCGGAACAACCGGTCCAGAAGAGGACACATCATGCAACTCGCTGTCGCCCTGCCTCAAGCCGCTGCCGTTTCCTGGCTCGCTCCTGAAACGAACCTCCATGGCCTGCGCACCCTTTGCCCCCGCGAACACCTTTTTCACGAGGGCGATCCCGCCGACAGTTTCTTCGAGGTCCTCGAGGGTGTCGTACGCGCCTACAAGATCTTTGCCGACGGTCGCCGCCAGATCGTCTCGTTCGCCTATGCCGGCGAAGTGATCGGCTTCGGGCAGGGCGACATCTACCGCTTCGATTGCGACGCACTGACGTCGGCGCGCGTGCGCGTCATCGCGCGCTCGTCGCTCCTGCGCGTCGTGCGCGAACGGCCCGATCTCGGCCAACGCCTGCTCGATATTGCGGCCAGCGAGGTCGCCCAAATGCAGAACCTCTCGATCCTGCTATGTCGCCGCTCAGCCCTCGAGAAACTCGCCGCTTTTCTTCTGGACAGGGCGGAGCAGATCGACGCGGAACAGGTGCCGCTGCCCATGAGCCGGACCGACATCGCCGATTTCCTCGGGCTGACCACCGAAACCGTGAGCCGCAACATGACCCGGCTCAGGACCATGAAGGTCATTTCGCTGACCGAGCGCGGCCATTTCGCTGTCCGTGACTGGGACCGGCTGCAATCGATTGCCGAGGGTGACGAAGAGCTCCACTGAACGAAGATGAACGCCTTGAACCGTATTCCTCCAGACCTGCCGCCGTCGCGCGAGAGGATCGGGTTGTGCACTTTCGGCGGAGAGACTCCGCTGCGAGAAACCCTTGAGCAGTTGAAGCGGGCGGCGCTGGCAGCCGAGGACTGTGCGATCGTGTGCTGCCAGGGCCAGTTCGCTCTCGCGCTTGAAAGGGCGTTTGCCGAAGCCGATTGGGTGCCGCACCTGATCTGGCGCACACCGGACGGGATATGGCACAGCCCGAATGCCCGCCCCGAAGCGAGTTTTTGGGAGGCCGTCAGCGCCGCAGGGTTCGGCGGGGTGGTGCCTGCGTCCGTCGTGCGACCTCTCGAGGACAACCTCGAAATGGGACACGCGCTCCTCCTGGTGCGGGCCCGCTCGCCCGAATGGGCGGGGGAGATCTCGCCCATCCTGCTCGCTGCAAAAGCGGGACTGGTGCAATTCCACGACGTCGGCCCTGGTCGCGTCTAGAGCTTCCGTTCTGACTGAATCAGAACGGCAGCTCCAGGTTCTTGAGCGGTCGCGTTTTTGAACCAAACAAGTGGTATCCACTTGCTCTGAGACGCTCCAGAACGTGCCGGGGGATGACATTCCGGCAGTTCCCATACTAGTCTTTCGCCTGGTCGACACCGCTACACGGCCGGTCGGGCAGGGGGCCGACGGCAACGATCTTGCGGAATCGCCATGACAATTCGCAATCTGGAACCGGTTTTTCATCCCGCCTCG
>CAZNHG010000061.1:0-14003 GCA_964572555.1 uncultured Devosiaceae bacterium
AGCATCATGCGCGTGTACAACCGCTACGGTCGCCGCGACAATAAGTTCAAGGCGCGCATCAAGATCCTGGTGCACGAGGAGGGCCTGGAGAGCATCAAGAGCCAGGTCGAGGAAGAGTTCGCCCAGGTTCGCGGTGGCGTCCTGACCCTGCCGCAGGAAGAGCTCGACCGGATCACGGCCTATTTCGCGCCGCCGCAATACGCCAACTCCGGCCCGAGTGCCTTCGACCTCGAGGCGACCCGGCTGGAAAATCCCGCCTATGCGCGGTTCATCGAGAACAACACGAACTCGCACAAGCAGACCGGCTATGTCAGCGTCACCGTCTCGCTCAAGCCCACGGGCGGGGCGCCGGGCGACGCGAGCGACAAGCAGATGGACGCGGTCGCCGACATTGCCGAGCGCTACAGCTTCGATGAGCTGCGCGTGACCCACGAGCAGAACCTGGTGCTGCCCCACGTCGCCATCGGCGATCTGAAGGCGGTCTATGACGCGCTGGTCGACGCCGAGCTGGCAGACGGCAATATCGGCGAGATCACGGACATGATCACCTGCCCGGGCCTCGATTATTGCGGCCTGGCCAACGCCCGCTCGATCCCGATCGCGCAGGAAATATCGCGCAAGTTCCAGGCGCCGGAGCGGCAGAAGGACATCGGCGATCTCAAGATCAAGATTTCGGGCTGCATCAATGCCTGCGGGCATCACCACGTCGGCCATATCGGCATTCTGGGCGTGGAGAAGAAGGGAACCGAACTCTACCAGATCACCGTCGGCGGCGACGCCACGGAAGACGCCGCCATTGGCTCGATCCTCGGGCGCGGCTTCGTCGCGGACGAGGTGCCCCAGGCCGTCGAGAAGCTGGTGGACAAGTACCTGGTCGAACGCAACGGCCCCGACGAGAGCTTCATCGCCGCCTACAAGCGGCTGGGTGACGCCCCGTTCAAGGAGGCGCTCTATGGCACAGACTGAGCTTATGCATTCCACGCATTCGCCGGACAAGCTGCGCGAACTCGGCATCGTCTCGCTGAACGGGATGTATGACGAAAGGGATTCGGTCGGCGTCCTGCGCCAGGCCAAGCAGCTTCTGCCGGACGACCTCGCCATCGTGTCGTCGTTCGGTGCGGATTCGGCGGTTCTCCTGCACATGGTGGCGCAGGTCGACCCGGACCTGCCGGTGCTGTTCCTGGAAACGGGCAAGCACTTCGCGGAAACGCTCGATTATGTCGAAACGCTCAAGTCCGAGCTGGGCCTGAGCAACGTCCAGGCGCTACGGCCCGATCCGGCCGACGTGCAGCGGTTCGATCCCACGGGCCAGCTCTGGGAGAGCGATCCCGACAGCTGCTGCCATATCCGCAAGACAGAGCCGCTCAACGGCGCTCTCGAGGTCTATGGCGGCTGGGTGACGGGGCGCAAGCGCTTCCAGACCTCGGATCGCGGCGTGCTGCCGCATTTCGAGCTGACCAGCGACGACCGCATCAAGGTCAATCCGCTCGCCTACTGGACGGACGAGGATGTCGCGCAGTACAAGACCGAGCATTCGCTGCCCGATCATCCGCTCTACGATCAGGGCTACAAGTCCATTGGCTGCGCGCCGTGCACCTCGGCCGTCGCCGAAGGCGAGGATCCGCGTTCCGGCCGCTGGCGTGGCCTGAACAAGACCGAGTGCGGCATTCATTTCGACTTCAACAGCAAGATCGCGCAACCGATGGTTCAATCCGAATTGACGCTTTTCAAGGACGGCAAGTTCATCGCCGATCCCTGGCGCGCCTGGGAAGAGGGCGACGCGCCGGGCGATGTGCGTTATACTCACGTTCCTTTCGAGGTTTTCGTCGAGAACCGGCAGGCCTTCCTTGACAGTCCGCACCCGCTCGGGCTCTTGATCAACCCCGGCGACCGGGTCGAGGACGTCGCGGACGATCTCGACCGGTTTTCCTCGATCGCCGTGGCGTTCCCGTCCTTCACCGACGGGCGCGGCTACTCGGCGGCGCGGCTTCTGGTCGAGCGTTACGGTTTCGCCGGCGAGCTGCGGGCCACCGGGGATGTGCTGCAGGACCAGATCGGGTTCATGCGCCGCTGCGGGTTCAATGCGTTCGTGGTGACCAACGAGGCGACGCGCACCGCGCTGCAGGACGGCAAGCTCCCCAAGGTGTCGATCTACATGCAGCCTCTGGGCACGAAAACCGAGGTTCCGGCCGGCACGCGGCCGTTCCTGCGCCGCACGTCCGAGACGGAGCCGGCCTGAAGGACCGGGAACGAAGGCAGGACGAAGGGATAACGCCGCGTGACTCTGGGCGCTTCGATTGCCATCGGGATAGGTGTGGGCGTGGCGATCGGTGTCGCGCTCGATGAAATCGCGCTGGGCCTTGGAATTGGCGTGGCGTTTGGTGCCGCCATATTTGCGCTGTCGAGCCGCCTAGGCTCTTCGGACGCGGCGGGCGGCGACAGCAACAAGACGAGAGAAGACGAGTAGATTCATGTCCAATACCGAGATCACCACAGACGTCGTTGTGATTGGCGCCGGGCCGGTGGGCCTGTTCGCCGTGTTTGAGCTGGGTCTTCTCGATCTCAAATGCCACCTCATCGACATTCTCGACCGGCCCGGCGGCCAGTGTGCCGAGCTGTATCCGGAAAAGCCAATCTACGACATTCCCGGCTTCCCCGTCGTGACGGGGCAGGGGCTCACGGACAATCTGATGAAGCAGATCGAGCCGTTCGAGCCCGAGTTCCATCTCAGCCGCATGGTCAACACCATCGAGAAGCAGGACGATGGCAGCTTCAAGCTCGAGACCGATGCCGGCGAGACCTTCTGGACCAAGGTGGTTGTGATCGCCGCGGGCGGCGGCTCCTTCCAGCCCAAGAGGCCGCCGGTCGAGGGCATCGAGGCGTTCGAGAACAAGTCGGTCTTCTATGCCGTGCGGCACATGGAAGAGTTCCGCGGCCAGGACCTCGTGATCGTGGGCGGCGGCGACAGTGCACTCGACTGGACGCTCAACCTCGCGCCGCTGGCCAAGTCGCTGACGCTGGTGCATCGGCGCGACGAATTCCGCGCCGCTCCGGCCTCGGTCAACGAGATGCGCCGGCTCGTGGACGAGGGCAAGGTGAACCTCACCATCGGCCAGATCGGCGGGATCGAGGGCGAGGACGGCCAGCTTTCCCAGGTCAACATCAAGACCAAGGAAGGCCAGGTACCGCTGCCCGCCACGCGCCTGTTGCCGTTCTTCGGACTGACCATGAAGCTGGGGCCCGTCGCCGACTGGGGGCTGGATCTCAACGACAACCTGATCGCCGTCGACACCGAGAAGTTCGAGACCTCGGTGCCGGGCGTGTTTGCCATCGGCGACATCAATTATTACCCTGGCAAGCTCAAGCTGATCCTGTCGGGCTTCCACGAGGGCGCCCTGATGGCGCAGGCGGCCAAGAAAATCGTCAATCCGGACGAGAAGGTGGTCTTCCAGTACACGACCTCGTCGACCAAACTGCAGAAGAAACTCGGAGTGGCCTGATGAAGCTTCTCGTCACGGACCAGGACGGCAACGAGCACGAGCTCGAGGGACTCGAAGGCTGGCGGGCCATGGAAGTGATCCGCGACTGGGGCCTGAACATCAAGGCCGAGTGCGGCGGTGCCTGCTCGTGTGCGACCTGTCACGTGTACGTGGACGAGGATTGGGTCGACCAGCTTGCCGCGCCGACCGACGAGGAGGAGGACATGCTCGACACGGTCGCCGACGTGGAGATGAATTCGCGCCTGTCGTGCCAGATCCTGATGAGCGACGATCTCGACGGCCTCAAGCTCAAGCTCGCCGCCTCCGCGTCGAAGGACGAGGAAGCTGCCTAACATGACTCCGCCGGCGCTGATGCCGGAGATGGCGCTGTTTCTCGATTTCGACGGCACGCTCGTCGAGATCGCGCCGACGCCGGACGGCGTTACCGTTCCCGACCACCTGCTGCCGGCTCTCGAAGCGGCGCGCGATACGCTCGGCGGAGCCCTCGCGGTGGTCTCGGGCCGCGCGCTTCGCGATATCGACCATTTCCTGACTCCGCTGACCATTGCCGGATCGGGCAGCCACGGCGTTGAACGCCGCCGGCCCGATGGCACTGTTCTCGACCCCGATCCCGGCATCCAGCATGCCGCCCGCGAGATTTCCGAGGCGGTGCGGGCTGCCGTGGGCGCGCATGACGGGGTGATCGTGGAGGACAAGCCGTGGTCGGCGTCGCTGCATTACCGCGGTGCGCCCGAACTGGAGGCGCAGTGCCATGCCGCCATGCGCAAGGCCGTCGAAGCCCATCCGGGTTGGGAACTCGTCGCCGGCAAGATGGTGGTGGAGGGGCGCAAGGCGGGCATTTCGAAGGCCGACGCGGTGCGTGCCTTCATGGCCGAGTCTCCCTTCGCCGGCCGCACGCCGGTTTTCATCGGCGACGACCGGACGGACGAAGACGGCATGAGGGCGGCCCAGAACCTGGGCGGCATCGGGATCAAGGTGGGGGCGGGTGATTCGGTCGCCCGCTACAGATTGGCCGGTCCCGCCGATGTTCTGCGTTACCTCGATCCGGCCGGCTGAACGGTCGCACAATGCGGTGCGGCCCCTTGCGCGGCCGCGTTGTGCCACTAGATAGATGACATCCCTTTTTTCCAATTGTTTTGCGGGCATTTGACTTGTCATGCTGGCGAACTCAGAATTTATGTCACTTTTCCTTGCTACAAGGCACGACAAGCACGACAAGCATGGGAGACCGTTGGGAGGCGGAGAAAGGAAACCGTCATGAAACCCCTAGTTGTTGTCTCTAACCGGACACCGGGCAGAAAGGCCGCCGCAGGGGGACTTGCCGTAGCCCTCAAGAAGGTGCTCAGCGAGCGCGACGGGTTCTGGTTCGGCTGGTCCGGTCAGTTTTCCGAGTCCCCTTCTCGTGAAGCCAGTTTCGAGGACGTGAACGGCATACGGGTCGGCACCATAGACCTGAACCGGCAGGACTATCGCGGCTACTACGAGGGTTATTCCAACTCGGTGCTGTGGCCGGCTTTTCACCAGCGCCTCGACCTGGTGAACATCGATCCGGTCCAGTACGAAGCCTACATGAACGTCAATCGCGCCTTCGCGCAGGCGCTGGCGCCGGAGCTGACGCCCGAGCACGTCATCTGGGTGCACGACTATCACCTGATTCCGCTCGGGCGTGAGCTCAGGCGACTGGGCGTGACGAACAAGATCGGCTTCTTCCTGCACATCCCGCTGCCCGATCCCGAGACCTTCTCGGCGGTGCCGCACCAGGCCGAGTTGCTGGAGTGCATCGCGGCCTACGACCTGACCGGACTGCAGGCCGAACGTGATGTTTCGGCCCTGCACCAGCAGGAGGAGATGCAGGATCTCCCCTCGGTGTGGGACACGGACTACGGCTCGCCCGCTGCCATTCCGCAGGCCGTGGAGGCGTTCCCCATCGGCACCGATCCGCAGGCCTTCCGCGACATGCTCGAGACCGAGGATGCGCAGCGCACGATGGCGCTCGTGAGCAAGTCGCTGGCCGGGCGCGATCTGATCGTGGGCGTCGACCGGCTCGACTACTCCAAGGGGCTGCCCGAGCGCGTGGCGGCCTACGAGCGGCTTCTGGAGCTGTTTCCCGAGTGGCGCCGCGAGGTCCACATGCTCCAGATCGCGCCGCCCTCGCGCGGCACCATCGCCGAGTACCAGAAAATCAATGACGAGCTCGACGTGGCCTGCGGGCGTGTCATGGGCCGGTTCTCCGAGCCGGACTGGAGTCCGCTCAACTACGTCAAGCGCACCTATCCGCAGACCGCTCTGGCGGGCATCTATCATCTCGCCCGCGTGGCGCTCGTTACGCCCCTGCGCGACGGCATGAACCTTGTGGCGCACGAGTTCGTCGCCTGTCAGGATCCCGAGGACCCCGGTGTGCTCATCCTTTCGCGGTTCGCCGGGGCGGCCGAGCTGTTCCCCGAGGCGCTGATGGTCTCACCCCACGATATCGACGAGATGGCCCACGCCCTCGACAAGGCGCTGCGCATGACCAAACGCGAGCGCAAGGAGCGCTGGCAGGGGCTGATCAAGACCGTGGAGGAGCGTTCGGTCGACGCATGGGCCAGCGCCTTCCTCAACCGCCTGTCCGAACTGCCGCCCTGGCAGGGCTGGCGCAAGGCGCCGGGTGACGGCAGTACCACCGGCGCGACCCGCGCGGCGGGATAGGGTGCTCGCCCCGGGCATCACGCCGGGCGAGCCGCATCCGTGCGCCGATGATAGGTCAGGGCTTCTTTCAGGCAGAGCCTCAAGGGTTCCCGGGGCAATGGGCGCGTGACGGGTACGATGAGCGCGCGGTTGCCTTCGAAGGCGAAATCGCCGGCGAAGTGGGCCCTGAATGTCTCGATGAGTGTCGTCTGGCAGTGGAACAGCACCGCGCAGCCGTCGGGCGCCGATTTGGCGGTGCCCAGCCTGACGGTCGTCCCACTCCCGGTTGTCCGGGTCAAATAGGCCGGCTGGCCCCATTTGAGCGTTTCGGTCAGCGGGCCGACGCCGCTGGACTCGGCGGCGACCGCAAAGATCATCTCTCGAATTTCCAGCAGGCGCGTCCGCACCGGCTCCCCGTAGCCCGCGAATACTTCCGCGACCGGGGCAGGAACGGGCGGGGCGGTCATGTCCGCGCCTTCAGGCGCAAATGGATGTCGGTGCGCAACTCGTTCTGCGGCACCTCGCGCGGGTCGTTGAGATAGGCCTCGAAGATCGGGGCGTCATCCGGCTCGTAACCCGACGCGGGCAGCCACACGCCCAGGAACCAGCGATAGGCACTGCGCATGTCGGCATAGGGACCCGTGTAGCTCAGTATCGCGTAGTCTCCGCCGCGCAGAACCGTCTCCGCCATCGGTACCTCGATGGCCACGGAATCGGCCACCGGCAGGCAGGCGCGCGAGCGCAATTCCTCCTCGGGCCCAAGGTCCGGATCGTCGTAGAAGACGCCGATCATTTCGAGTCGAGCCGGCAGGGCCTGACGGGTAACGAGTTCGCTGACGAGCCGGTTCATGGCACGGTCGATCTCCATGTAGGAGCCGACATGATCCATCCCGGCGCAGCGCCGCTCGGGCAAAGTTGCGACCGTTACGGGAAAGGCGTTAGCAGTCCCCGTTGCCTGCGCCGCCTTGAAGGCCGCGTGCGAGCCCTTTTCGCGGTAGGCGGCCGGGCTCATGCCGTACGCCTCCGTGAAGCTGCGCCTGAACGTATCGGTCGAGCTGTAGCCGGCGCGCGCGGCAATCGCGTGGAGTTCGCCGTCGGTATTGGCCAGCCGGTCCGCTGCCCGCTGGAGCCTCAGCCGGCGGATCGTTGCGACGACGGTTTCGCCCCGCATGGCGGTGTAGATGCGGCTCCAGTGATAGGGCGACAGGCAAGCCACCTCCGCCAGCCGGTCGAAGGAAAGGTCGTCCTCGAGATGCGCGTAAATGTAGTCGAGGACCCGGTCGAGACGGTCGTTGTAGCTGTCCTGGAGCGTTCGGTCGTGCATGGGGAACCTCTGCTGAGCCTGAAATCATAGGAATACTTGCACGACGTGGACAGGCAAATCCTGCGGAATTGATCCGGGGCCCCACGCGCTCCTGCCATCTTCCTGCAGGTTTGCGACTCGATAGCGCCATCCCAATGCAAGTCGATCCCGGCCCGCGGCGCGACCGTCTAACGCTCCTTCGCCTGCTCCGTATCCGTAATGCGGGCGAGGTCGCTCATGAAGTCCATGACCACGGGCTGACGCAGGGTTTCGAAGGGCATCGGGCGGGTGACGCGCATGGCGGCGATGCCGACGCGGACGGTCATCAGGCCGTTGACAAGCCCTTCGCCCAGCTTGGCCGACAGTTTGGCGGCCAGTCCGTGCCCGACGAGTTGCTGGACGACGCTGTCGCCCAACGCCACTCCGCCGGTTACGGCGAGGTGCCCGAGAATAGCGCCTGCAAGGCGCCAGGAGCCGAAGAATCCGGGCCGGGCGCCGTAGAGATCGGCGACGGCGCGGGCCAGCTTGAAGCTCTCATAGGCGACGAAGGCGATGTCGACGAGGGCGCGCGGCGAGATGGCCGTGACGATCGCGACGCGGCGGGCCGCGGCGGCGGTCAGGGAGCGTGCGCGGGTGTCGAGCGGGCCCATCAGGTTGCGTTCGGTGGTGCGCACCATGTCGGCGCCGTCGATCATGTCGGTGAGGTCGGCGTCGAGTTCTGTGCGCGGGCGGGCCATGTCCGCGCGGCCGGCATAGAGCGCGGCGAGTTCGCCGACGACCTTGCGCCCGTCGCCGGAGCTGTCGCTCTCGATCACCGCCCCGGCGCGCTCCCGCAGTCCGCTCAGCTTGCGCAGGCGCAGGATCGCCAGCACTTCGTTGATGGCGAGCAGGACGGCGACAACGACGAGGATGGCGATGACGCCCAGCCCCAGCCAGCCCAGCCACTCGTAGCGGGCGAACAGGCCGCGAATCAGGCTTTCCGCCGCAAGGCCCAGCGCCAGCGAGACGAGGATCCCCACGGTCGCGAACAGCAGCCGCCACAGCGGGTGCCGCCGGCCGGGCGGGGCGGTCAGCGCGGCGTCGTCCGGTGCCGTGTCCTCGGTGTAGCTCTCCACCATCTGCTCTTCGGCTGTCGGCGCGAATGCGCGCGGGCCGCGGGCGGTGTCGCGCTCACCGGTTTTCCTGGCGTTTCCGGAGCCGGTGGGGCGGGCTACGGGCTTTTTCATTTCAGCCAGTCTCCGATCAGGTAGTCGAGCGCCCGGTCCAGCCGCATGTGCGGGAGGATGGGATCGCCGTGGGCGCTGCGCGCCAGTTTGTTCGGCGGGGTGAACCGCATGAAATTGAGTTCGGGACGTTGCGTATCGGTGGCGAAAAGCGCTTCGGGGTCCCGGGGCAGATCGCCGGGGAACAGGGCGATCTCGGTCTTGCCGTCATAGCTCTGCCCGCCGATCGCTTCGCCCCGCTGCGGCGTGCCGACGATCACGTCCAGCTTATGGCCATCCTCCTCGATGATGTCCTCGCGCGTGGCGCGCACCGATGCGAGGGCGAGCGAACGTGTCTCGGCGCCGGCGAACTTGGCCCGCCGCGCCGCGTTCGCCACGAGCCGGTGCAGGATGTCTTCGTAGGCGTCATGGGCGGCATGGTGCAAATGGTCCGCCTTGGTCGCGGCGAACAGGATCCGGTCGATCCGCTTGGCGACGAGCTGGACGATGGGATTGGGCGAACCGGCGCGGAAGCACGACAATACGTCGCCGAGCGCGGTTTCGAGGTCGTTAACCGCCTCCGGCCCGGCATTGAGCGCCCGCAGGGCATCAACGAGCACGATCTGCCGGTCCAGCCGGGCGAAGTGGTCGCGGAAGAAGGGGCGCACGACGAGGTCCTTGTAGGCCTCGTAGCGGCGCTCCATCATGGCGTAAAGGCTCGACTTCCTCGGCGTGCGGTCCGGTGTCGGCAGGGGAGCGAAGGTCAGCGCCGGCGAGCCTTCCATGTCGCCGGGCATGAGGAACCGTCCCGGGGGCAGGGTCGACATGGCCCGGCCGTCCTCCCGGCTTTTCTTCAGGTAGCCGGTAAAGGCGTGCGCCAGCATCTCGGCCTGCGAATCGGCCGCCTCGGCGTCGCCGTCCGTTGCCGCAAGTGCGTCGAGGAAGGGTCTCGCTTCCCTTTCCACGCCCGGCTTGTGTGCCCGCGCCAGCGCCTGGTCCGACCATTCGGCGTAGGAGAGCGAGAGCAGCGGCAGGTCGAGCAGCCATTCGCCGGGATAGTCGACGATGTCGAGGTTGAGTTGGCCCGGCCCCATCATGCCGGCGATCCAGCCCGTGCCCTGGTAGCGCAAGGTCACGCGGATGCGCGAGATGCGCCGGGTCGATTCCGGCCAGTGCGGGGCGGCGCCCGTCAGCGCGGCGAGATGCTGTTCGTAGGCAAAGCGCGGGATGCCGCGTTCGGGGTGCTCGCCCAGCTGGGCGCCGATCAGCCGGCCCTCGGCCATGGGGCTGAAATTCGGCAGGCGCGCGCCCGTCAGCAGATTGTGGATCAGCGCGGTGATGAACACCGTCTTGCCCGCGCCGGACAATCCGGGAACGCCGAGCCGGAGGGTCGGGGTCATCAGGCCGGAGGCCGCGTCCGTCAGGTTGCCGAACGCGATGCCGACCTCGTCGGCGATTTTGGCTGGCGGCTGCGCCATGAAGTGTCCCGTTGCGAGTGGGACACAAGTTAAGAAACCCGAGCGGAATTACAAGCGCTTACAGCCGCCTGCCGGGGTTTGACCGTGGTTAGATGGCGTCGCGATTGATCACGGCGAGACGCAATGTCTGTGCAGTGACCCAGAGTGCGGGCAGGGCAATCACGGCGGAGATCAGGGCAAGGAAAATGCCCTGCGCGTGCAACTGTCCGCCGACGGCCCAGACCAAGGCGGCGACGGCCGCCCACAGCTCGGTATTGATCAGCAGCAGTTCGGGCAGGGCGCGAAAGATGGCCAGCGCGACGACCGAGGCGGTCAGCGGCGTTACCGGCGGCATACCGGTGCCGTCGGGCAAATCGGGGGCGGGAAGCGACGTTCTCATGTACGGGAATCCGGGGTGATCGGGCGCCGCCGAAGTGGGGCGCCGCCGCCGGATATGTCGCCGGGATTGCGGCTTTTGTTTGATGCTCCCCGCACCGTTCCGGCGCGGGGAGCCGAAAGCCTACTGCTTCAGCTTGTAGCCGGTGCGGAACATCCAGTAGATGATGCCGATGCACACCAGCATGAAGCACAGCGTCGCCCCGAGGCTGAGGCCGACATCGACGTCGGAAATCCCGTAAAAGCTCCAGCGGAAGCCGGAGATCAGATAGACGACGGGGTTGAACAGCGTCACCTTCTGCCAGAACTCGGGCAGCACCGAGATCGAATAGAAGCTCCCGCCCAGGAAGGCGAGCGGGGTGACCACGAGCAGCGGCACCACGTTGAGCTGCTCGAAGTTGTCGGCCCACATGCCGATGATGAAGCCGAACAGCGAGAAGGTGATGGTCGTCAGGAACAGGAAGCCGAGCATCCAGACGGGATGCGCGATGTCGTAGGGCACGAAAAGCCGCGCCGTGATCAGGATCAGCGTGCCCAGGATCGTCGCCTTGGTCGCCGCCGCCCCCACGAAGCCGATGATCACCTCGATGGCCGAGATCGGCGCCGCCAGCAATTCGTAGATGGTGCCGGTGAACTTGGGGAAATAGATACCTAGCGCCGCATTCTGGATCGACTGCATCAACAGCATCATCATCACGAGGCCCGGCACGATGAACGCGCCGTAGCTCACGCCCTCGATGGTGTCGATGCGCGAGCCGATGGCCGCGCCGAACACCACGAAGTAAAGCGAGGTGGAAACGATGGGCGCCAGCACCGACTGCAGCAGCGTGCGGCCGGTGCGCGCCATCTCCGCCCTATAGATTGTTCCGATTGCGCGCGCGCTCATCTTTTCTCTCCCACGAGGTGGACGAAAATCTCCTCGAGCGAGCTCTGGCGCGTCTCGAGGTCCGTGAAGGTCAGCCCGGCCTTGCCGATATCGGACAGAAGGGTCGTGATGCCGGTGCGTCCCGCCTGGGCGTCGTAGACATAGGTCAACTCGTCGCCGGCATCGTTGAGCTCCAGCCCCTTCTCGGCCAGCGGCGCGGGCAGGGTATCGATCTGCTCGCCAAGCTGGAGCTTGAGCTCCTTCTTGCCCAGCTTGCGCATCAGCTCGTTCTTATCCTCCACCAGGACCAGTTCGCCGTGATTGATGACGCCGATCCGGTCGGCCATCTCCTCGGCCTCGCCGATATAGTGGGTGGTCAGGATGATGGTGACGCCCGATTCCTTGAGTTTGCGCACCACTTCCCACATCTCCTGGCGCAGCTCCACGTCGACGCCGGCCGTGGGCTCGTCGAGGAACAGTACGTCAGGCTCGTGCGCCAGCGCCTTGGCGATGATGGTACGGCGCTTCATGCCGCCGGACAGGGCCATCGTCTTGGTGTCGCGCTTGTCCCACAGCGCGAGGTCGCGCAGAACCTTCTCGAGATAATCGGGATCGGGCTTGTTGCCGAACAATCCCCGGCTGAAATTCACGGTGTTCCACACGGTGGTGAAGCCGTCGAGCGCGATTTCCTGCGGCACCAGGCCGATATGCTGCCGGGCGGCGCGGAAGTCGGTGATGATGTCGTGCCCGTTCACCGTTACCGTGCCGCCGGTGGGATTCACCAAGCCGCAGATGACGCCGATGAGCGTGGTCTTGCCGGCCCCGTTGGGGCCCAGCAGGGCGAAAATTTCGCCGCGTTCGATTTCCAGGGAGACGTTCTTCAGGGCTTCGAATCCCCCCGAATAGGTCTTGGAAAGCGATTGGACGGAAATGACTGATGACATGAGATGGAATGACCAAATCTTGAGGAAGGATGCGCAGTTAGGTGGGGCAGCCGGGGTGTGGTTTCAAGAAGGTAACCGCCCCCTTTTCGTCTCGGCGAAGCCGGCAGGCGTTTGAAGGAGCTGGACAATCCAAACTGCAGCGGATGTCCCGCGAGACCATCAGGCCGGGTGCGGACCGCGGCGCCGAACGGGCGGAGAGATCGAAAGCATGGTGTGAACCTTTGCAAGTCGTCCGGGGCCGGGAGCGCCAATTTGCACAGATCGCCCTTCATCGGCAACAGGCGATGAATAAAAAATTTGCATCGCGCCCTCCAGCGGGCTTGCATGGAGCCGAACCGTAACGTACGGTACGGTATAGTTCCGGACCGGCGGTGGAGCCGGTTGGCGGCGGCGAGCTCCATTCGCGGGGCAGGGCGGCAAGGCAAGGTGCACATGGCAGGGATGCCCGCAGAGCTGGAACACGATCTGACGCCGCGCCAGGGCGAAGTGCTTGACGCGGCGCTGGCGCTGCTCGCCCGCATGGGCGACCGGCTCACCATGACGGCGGTGGCCCGGGAGGCGAGTTGTTCCAAGGAAACGCTCTACAAGTGGTTCGGCGATCGCAATGGCCTGCTCACGGCGACCGTGCAGTGGCAGGCGGCCAAGGTGCGCGTGCCGGTGATCGATCGGGCGCATCTCGATCGAAGCTCGCTAGAGGCGAGCATCGGCGGTTTCGCACGCGATCTTTTGCGGGTCCTGGCGGGCGAGGTGTCCGTCGTTCTCAATCGGGTCGCCATCAGCCATGCCGGATCCGACGCTTCGGGGCTCGGCGCCATCGTTCTCAGCAATGGCCGCTTCACCATGGGCCGGCGGCTCAAGCCGGTGCTCGAAGCGGGGCGCGAGGCAGGGCTTCTGGATTTCGCGGACAGCGAGGAGGCGTTCCGCACCTTTTTCGGACTCGTCGTGCGCGATGTGCAAATCCGGCTTCTGCTGGGCGACGATCTCGCGATGCCGCCCGAGCGGATCGCCGGCGAGGCGGACGACGCCACGAAGCGGTTCCTCGCCCTTTACGGGACGGGCTGACACAAAGATTCAACGCGGGGCGCCAGCGCCCTGACCAAACGCAAGAAACGGAGAGACCAATGCGCGTTTATTACGATCGGGATGCAGATCTCAATCTGATCAAGAACAAGAAGGTGGCCGTCATCGGCTACGGCTCGCAGGGCCGGGCGCATGCGCTGAACCTCAAGGATTCGGGTGTGCAGGATATCGCCATCGGCCTGCGCCCCGGCTCTTCGACCGCCAAGAAGGTCGAGGCCGACGGCCTCAAGGTGATGAGCGTCGCCGAGGTGGCGGAGTGGGCCGACCTGATGATGATGGCGACGCCCGACGAGCTGCAGGCCGACATCTACCGCGACGATATCGCGCCGAACATCCGCGACGGCGCCGCCATCGCCTTCGCGCACGGTCTGAACGTGCATTTCGGCCTGATCGAGCCCAAGGACACGGTCGACGTCATCATGGTGGCGCCCAAGGGGCCGGGCCACACCGTACGCGGCGAGTTCGAGAACGGCGGCGGCGTTCCGTGCCTGATCGCGGTGCATCACGACGCCACCGGCAATGCCCATGACCTGGGGCTCGCCTACGCCTCCGGCGTCGGCGGCGGCCGTTCGGGCATCATCGAGACCGA
>CAZNHG010000062.1:0-13965 GCA_964572555.1 uncultured Devosiaceae bacterium
CGTGACCCCGGGCCCGGCGGGACCCGGCGCAGCGCCTGACCCGGTTGCCAGACCGCCCCGCATGGGCCACAACGCGTCCATCCGAAACGAAAGGCTGGACGCGCATGGCGGCGGCGCAAACGCTTGAAATCCAGGAAATGGGTGCCCGTGGCGACGGCGTCGCGCATGGCGATAGCGGGCCGATCTACGTGCCCTGCACGCTGCCCGGGGAAACGGTGCGCGCCGAAGTCGACGGCAAGCGGGCGCAGCTTGTCGGGATCGTTGACCCCTCGCCCGAGCGCGTCGCACCGCCCTGTCCGTATTTCGGCGCCTGCGGCGGCTGCCAGCTTCAGCACTGGCAGGCCGGCAGCTATCGTGCCTTCAAGCGCAACCTCGTGGTCACCGCCCTTTCCCGCGCCGGCGTCGAAGCCGACGTCAACGAAGTGATCGACGCCACGGGCACCGGCCGCCGCCGCGCAACGTTGCACGGCAAGAAGGGCCGGGCCGGGTTCAATGCCCTGCGCGCCCATACCGTGCACGATCTCGACACCTGCCCGATCCTCGTTCCGCAGTTGGGTGATGCCGCCGCCATCACGCGCGCTGCGCACCGGGCCGTCGGCGATTGCGATGTCGCGCTGACCGCCACCGACACGGGGCTCGATGTCGCGGTGCGCGCCAGGTCGAGCAGGATGGCGGACAAGCTGACCGGGATCGCCGGCGCGTTCCCGCTGGCCCGGCTTTCGCTCAACGGCGAAACGCTGCTGATGGCCAACCCGCCCCAGGTGCGCATGGGACCCGCTGCCGTCCGCCTGCCCGTCGGCGGCTTCCTGCAGGCCACCGAAGCGGCAGAGACCGTTCTCGCCGGGCGCGTCGCGGCAGCCTGCGCGGGAGCGGAACGTGTTGCCGACCTGTTCTGCGGTGTCGGCCCGTTCGCCCTGCGGCTGGCGCAATCCGCCAAGACCCGGGCCGTCGATTCGCACGCGGAATCCGTCGCCGCCTGCGACGCGGCCATGCGGGCGACACCCGGCCTGAGGACGCTGGGGACCGAAGTGCGCGATCTCTTCCACGATCCGCTGGTGGCGGGGGAACTCAAACCCTTCGACGCCGTCGTCTTCGACCCGCCCCGCTCCGGCGCGGCTGCCCAGGCGGCCGAGCTGGCGCAGTCGGTCGTGCCCACCGTCGTGGCGGTCTCGTGCAACCCCGCGACCCTGGCCCGCGACGCGGCAACCCTGATCGCGGGCGGCTACACGCTCGAAAGCGTAACGCCCGTCGACCAGTTCATCCATTCAGCGCATGTCGAGGCGGTGGCGGTGTTCCGGCGGTAGGGCGTCTTCCTCCCGTTTGTGGTCAGGGCAATCGCATTTGTGATCCATCGAGATTTGGCACGGCCCATTCCCTTCCCCTTTACGGGCTGGGCAATCGCATATGGGCCCAGTCGCCACTTGCGGCACGGCAAAGCCCTCGTTTCTTTCACATGCCCTAATGCCGCCGGCTGTATGCGATCTCGGAGAATTTCGCGGCGCGCCCGTCATACATCAGCAGGCGCCCGATCAGCGGTTCGCCGATCCAGGTGATGAGCTTGATGGCTTCCATGGCCATGAGCGTGCCGATGACCCCGGTCACCGCGCCCAGCACGCCCGTCTCCTCGCAGGAGGGCAGGTCGGGCCGGTCGGGAACGTCCGGATAGATATCGCGGAAGCGCGGATTGGGGCGGCCCTTGGGGTCGGGCTTGTGCGGGGCGATGACGGTGACGTGCCCGTCGAACAGCGACACCCCGCCCGAGACCAGCGTCTTGCCCTTGCGGTGCGCCGCGTCGGCGACGACCAGCCGGCTTTCGAAATCGTCGGTGCCGTCGATCACGATGTCGTAGGCGTCCATCAGCTCTTCGGCGTTGGCCGCGTCGATATGCACGGGATGCGCGTTGATCGTCACCTCCGGGTTGAGCTGGCGGGCGAAGCGCGCCGCGCTCTCGGTCTTGGACGTGCCGACCCCGTCCGTGGTGTGGATCACCTGCCGGTGCAGGTTGGACAGCGACACCTCGTCGTCGTCCACCACCCCGATGGTACCCACCCCGCCCGCGGCGAGATAGGCGATGACCGGGCTGCCCAGCCCCCCCGCGCCGACCATGAGCACCTTCGCGTCCTTGAGCCGCTGCTGGCCCGGCGCGCCCACGCCCTTGAGGACGATGTGGCGGGCATAGCGGCGGCTTTCCTCGGGCGTCAGGCTCAACGGGTCACTCCTCGAATGCGGCGGCCAGGGGAACCGCGATGAAGCGCCGGTCCGGCCCCTCGAACCCGCGCGGGTAGACCGAGACGAGCACCACCGCGCGCGAGGGATCCTGCCCCTGGAAAGGCTGGAAGACGCCATAGAGGCGATAGTCGAGCGGGCAACTGCGCGAGCGCGGAATGGTGTCGTCGCGATGGACGGTGTATGTCATGCCCCCGTGCGAGATGCTGAGGGCGAAGCCCAGCGTATCCTGCATCAACCCGCTGCAGTCGGCCGCCGTCTCGGAGGGAAACATCTCCAGGCTCAGCCCGTAGCGTCCGCGCAGCGAGCCCGGATCCATGAAGCCGGGCAGCCCGAAGGTGAGGCTGGCGGCTTCGGGGTCGGTCTCTCCGTCACCGACCAGTGCAAGGGTGTCGGCCGGATTGTCGATCCCCAGGTCGGCGATACGCGGCCGAACCTCGGCAAGGCTCCGGGCCCGGATATCGGCGATGGAGGTTGCATAGTCCTCCGCCCGGTTGCGTACCGGGGTGCCGATGACCCAGCGGTCGGCATCGACGTCGACCACGTAGATGTTGGAAAAGGCAAAGCCCGATCCGTCCTGCTCGCCATATTCCTCGAAGGCGAAATAGCGTGCATCGTCCGAATAGCCGATCACCTGAGCCAGAGCGCGGTTGCCCGCGGTGGCGGGCCCCGCGGCCGCGACAAGGGCGGCGAGGGCGAAGACGATGATCCGGCTATTCAGCTGCAGCATGTCCCGTCGATCCGAATCCGTTGGCTCCGCGCGGGGTGTCGGGCAGGTCGGCGACCACCGCGAATTCCGGCCGCGTGACGGGGGCAACCACCATCTGCGCGATACGGTCGCCGCGATTGATGGTAAAAGGCTCGCTGCCGTAATTGATCAGGATCACCTTCACTTCGCCGCGATAGTCCGCATCGATCGTGCCCGGCGCGTTGAGAACGCTCACGCCGTATTTCGCCGCCAGCCCCGAGCGCGGGCGCACCTGCGCCTCATAGCCGGCGGGTAGGGCCATGGCGAAGCCGCAGGGCACGAGCCCATAGGCCCCGGGCTGAAGAACGACCGGCACATCGGCGGCAACGGCCGCACAAAGGTCGAGCCCGGCCGCCTCCGCGCTCTGGGCCTGAGGGACGGCAAGCCCCTCGCCATGCGGCAGGTAGGTGAAATCAACCGTGACCGAAGGCGCGCTCATGCCGCGACTGCGCTTGCGTAGATCAAGAACTGGTCCCCGTGACGCTATTTGACCGGGCTGCATGGCCCGGCGACCCCGTCAGGACCGCGCGAGATGATCGGCGATCCTTTGGGCGAGCTTATGACCTGCGTCGCGCTTGGACAAGACACCCCAGTCCTCGGTCCCCGACGAATCCAGGAGAAACAGCCGATTGTGATCGCCCCCGAAGGTGTCCGTGCCGGTGCTTACGTCGTTGGCAAGCAGCCAGTCGCACCCCTTGGCCGCGCGCTTGGCCGCTGCGTTGGCGTCGAGATCGTCGGTTTCCGCCGCGAACCCGATGACGAGCGCCGGGCGGTCCTGCGTGAGCGCGGCGGTTTGTGCGAGAATATCAGGATTGGCGACGAGATCGAAGGCGGGTGCGTCTTCGCCCGCCTTCTTTATCTTGCCGGTGGATTTGGACCTGGCGCGCCAGTCGGCGACCGCGGCGCAAAAGATGGCCGCATCGGCGGGCAGGGCCGCGAAGACGGCGTCGTGCATTTCCGTTGCCGTTTGCACGTTGACGATGGTGCATCCCGCGGCTGCCGCGTGTTCGGCCGGGCCGGTCACGAAGGTGACCCTGGCCCCGAGCGCGGCCAGTGCCTCGGCGATGGCGGTACCCTGCTTGCCCGAGGACGCGTTGGAGAGATAGCGCACCGGATCGAGCCACTCCCGCGTCGGCCCGGACGTGACGACGATATGCCTGCCCGCCAGCGGTCCGCGCGCATCCGCGTCGGCGAAGTAGCCGGTGATCGCGGCGACGATGGCTTCGGGCTCGGCCATGCGCCCGGGCCCGTATTCCCCGCAGGCCATGTCGCCCTCGTCGGGCCCCGCGAAGCGCACCCCGTCGGCTTCGAGCGTCGCGATATTGCGCCGGGTCGGCGCGGCCTGCCACATGCGCACATTCATCGCGGGTGCGGCGAGGATGTCGGTGTCCGTGGCGAGAACCGTGGTCGTCGCGAGGTCGTCGGCGTGCCCGTGCGCCATCTTGGCGAGAAAATCCGCGCTTGCCGGAGCGACGACGATGAGGTCGGCCGAACGCGACAGCTCGATATGCCCGATTTCGGTTTCCCGGGTGAGGTCGAACAACGCCGTCAGCGCCGGATACCCCGCAAGGGTCGACGCCGACAACGGGGTGACGAACTCGGTCGCGGCGCGCGTGAGAATCGGCTGGACGGTGCCGCCGGCGCGTTGGATCGCGCGGATCAGCTCGAGCGCCTTGTAGGCGGCAATGCCGCCCGTCACGATCAAAAGGATGTGCCGGCCTTCAAGGGACATCATGTCATCACCTGCCATATGACGGCGAGGCTGGCCAGCGAAACCAGCGCGAGAGTGAGCGTCATCAGCCAGCCCGGCGGGCCGGTGCGCGGCCGGGCCCGGGCGGCTTCATAGGCATCGAGCGCGCTCTCGGCGCGCTCGAGAAGGCCGGGCAGCTTGCCGATCGTGGTGATCGCGGTCTGTGCGTGCTCGCGCAACTCGTCGAGCCGGCCCAACGGCCCCGCCTCGCGCCGCAGCCAGTCGCCGACCACGGGCTCGGACACCTCCCACATGTTGAGATCGGGGTCGAGCGAACGCGCCACGCCCTCGACCAGCACCATGGTCTTTTGCAAAAGGATCAGCTCGGGCCGGGTCTGCATGTGAAACAGCTCGGTGATCGCGAAGAGCTGGCCCAGCACGCGCGCCATGGAAATGTCACGCGCCGTCTGGCCGTGCAGCGGCTCGCCGATGGACCTCAGGGCCAGCGCGAAATCCTCGACGGACTGGTCGGGCGGCACATAGCCGATGGCGAAGTGGCGCCTGGCGATCATCTCGTAGTCGCGCGTGATGAAGCCGTAAAGGATGTCCGCGAGAAAGCGCCTCTCACGCTTTCCGATCCGGCCCATGATGCCGAAATCGACCGCGATCACCCCGTGCGAGACGGGATCGGCGAACAGGTTCCCCGGATGCATGTCGGCATGAAAGAAACCGTCGCGTATGGCGTGGCGCAGAAAGCTCTGCATCAGGTGGGCGGCAAGTTTCTTGCGGTCGATCCCGGCGCGGTCCAGCGCCCCCGTCTCGCGGATGGGCAGGCCTTCCACCCAGGAGGTGGTGAGAACGTTGGGCGCCACCTGCTCCCAGCGGACCTCGGGCGCCGCGAACCCGTCATCGGCACCGATGTTCTCGGAGAACTCCGAGATCGAGGCGGCCTCGAAACGCAAATCCAGTTCGAGCCGGGAGGAGCGGTCGAGTGTCTCGACCACCGAGACCGGTTTGAGCCGGCGTATGGAGGGAACGAGCCGCTCGGCCAGCCGCGCACCGGCATAGTAGGCCTCGATGTCGCGCATGAAGCGCTTAACGATGCCGGGACGCAGAATCTTGACCGCCACGGTCTCGCGTTGCCCGTCGCGGTAGGTGAGCACGGCCCGGTGCACCTGCGCGATCGAGGCAGCGGCGATGGGCTCGGAAATTTCGGTGAGGGTGCCCGCCTTGTCGGCAAGGGCCGTCTCGAGGATGCCGGGCACCAGGGTCGTGTCGAACGGCTCCATGCGGTCCTGCAGGGCGCTGAGATCGCTGGCGACATCGACCCCGACGATGTCAGGCCGTGTGCCCAGGCTCTGGCCGAACTTGACGTAGGTCGGCCCCAGCCGGTTGAGCGCCCGTGTCAGCCGCTCTACGCGCCCCGTCTTGCGCACCGCACGCCGCTCGATGAGCCGCGCCGCCGCGACGGCCGGGCGCACCGCGGGCGGCAGCATTTCCGGATCGGCCAGCGAAAGCGCGCCCTCGCGGGCGAGCACGAAACCGGCGCGGCAAAGGCGCAGATAGGCGGCAAGACCCATGACGATATACGCCTATAGTTTCCAGGCGCTCATCAGCGCGGCGATGTTCCCGCTCATGGCGGTGTGGGTGACACGCTTGAAGCCGGCGCTGGCGATCATCTCGGTGAAAACGGCCGGACTGGGGAACTGCCGTATGCTCTCGACGAGATACCGATACGGTTCGCCGTCACCGGTCACCACCTTGCCGATGGGCGGAATGACACGGTCGGAGAAGGCGTCGTAGATGGTTTCAAAGCCGGGCACGTCGCACTGGGAGAACTCCAGGCACAGGAACCGCCCGCCGCGCTTGAGCACGCGATGTGCCTCGGCGAGGGCCTTGTCGATGCGCGGCACGTTGCGGATGCCGAAGGCGATCGTGTAGGCGTCGAACGTGTTGTCGGCGAAGGGCAGCTCCTCGGCATTGGCCTGAACGAATGTCGCGCGGTCGGCGAAGCGCCAGTGCCCGGCGCGCTCCTGCCCCTCGCGCAGCATGTCTTCGTTGATGTCGGAGACTGTCACCTCGGCATGGCCGTGCGAGTCGTTGATGATGCGCTCGGCGATGTCGCCCGTGCCGCCCGCCATGTCGAGCACGCGATAGGGGCGGGTGCCCTGCTTTGGAGGCGCGAGGCGGGTGACCATGGCGTCCTTCCAGAGCCGGTGCACGCCGCCGCTCATCAGGTCGTTCATCAGGTCGTAGCGCCGGGCCACACCGTGGAACACGTCGTCGACCAGCCCCTGCTTGTCGTCGAGCGGTACCTGCCGGGCACCGAAATGTGTGGTTTCGCGCGTCTCGCTCATGGCATAACCGGTCCGAAAGGTTATCAAGAAATCTCAAGAAGGTGCGGCGACAATAGCCGAACCCAAAGGCGATATCCATGCGTCATCGCGCGTCATGGTAACAACGGTGTCAAGCGCGTGCCCGAACTGCCCGAAGTCGAAACCGTCCGCCGCGGCCTGGCCCCGCTGATCGCGGGCAGCCGCATCACGGGGGTCACCCTCAACCGCCCCGATCTGCGCTTTGCCTTCCCGCACGATTTCGCCGGCCGGCTGACCGGCCGCACGATCACGACGGTGGGCCGGCGCGCCAAGTACCTGCTCATCGAGCTCGACTCCGGCGAGACGCTGTTGAGCCATCTCGGCATGACCGGCGCCTACCGCGTCACCGATGCCGCGCTGGCGGAACCGACGCGGCTCCTGCCCGCCGCGCAGGCGGCGGGCAAGCACGACCATGTCGTCTTCGCGCTGGAGCGGGCCGAGGGGCCGGCACATCTCATCTATACCGACGCGCGGCGCTTCGGCTTCATGGATATCTTCGCCGATCCGCTCACCTGCCGCTGGCTGGCCCATCTCGGTCCCGAGCCGCTGGGCAACAGCCTCACGGCGGTGCACCTCGCCGAAAGCTTCGCGGGACGCACCGCGCCGGTCAAGGCCGGTCTTTTGGACCAGCGGGTCGTTGCGGGGCTGGGCAATATCTATGTGTGCGAGGCCCTGTGGCGCGCGAGGGTCGCCCCGGCCACGCCGGTCGGCAGGCTCGTCGCCGAGGACGCCGGCCCGACGCCGGCGCTCGAGAACCTGGTGCGCGCCGTTCGGGGTGTGCTCGAGGATGCCATCGCGGCGGGCGGCTCGACCTTGCGCGACTTCAGGAATGCCGACGGCGGCGCGGGCTATTTCCAGCACAGCTTCGATGTCTATGGCCGTGCGGGCGAGCCCTGCCGCAAGCCGGATTGTACCGGCACGATCACCCGCATCGTGCAGGCGGGCCGCTCGAGCTTTTATTGCCCGGTATGTCAGGGCTGAAACCAGTTGACGCGCGCGGCCGGCGGCACTATAACCGCGCGCAACTGGCGGCGTGATGCCGCCGCTTTTATTTGTCAGGCCGGTCTTCGCACCACGGACCCAACGGGTGCGGCGCGGCCGGTACCCAAACGCCAAGAG
Organism: uncultured Devosiaceae bacterium; assembly: GCA_964572555.1. Lineage (GTDB taxonomy): Bacteria > Pseudomonadota > Alphaproteobacteria > Rhizobiales > Devosiaceae > CAZNHG01. Next base: position 8,159 of record CAZNHG010000062.1, read on the forward strand.
GTTTGAGACATGGCCAATACCCCGTCGGCCAAGAAAGCGACCCGCAAGCTCGCGCGCAAGACCGAGGTCAACAAGGCGCGCCGCTCACGCATGCGCACCTACCTGCGCAAGGTCGAGGAAGCGATCGCCGCCGGCAACAAGTCGGACGCCCAGGAGGCGCTCAAGGTCGCCCAGCCGATCGTTCAGCGCGCGGCGACCAATGGCGTCATTCACCGCAATCTCGCTTCGCGCAAGATCTCGCGGCTGTCGCATCGCATCAAGTCGCTGGCCTAAGGCCGGGCCGGGCGGACCGCGTTGGCCGCGGTCCGTTTTACGTGCCCCGCGACCGTTAATTCGAGCCCCCGGACCGGGGGCTTTTTTCGTGCCTCGCGGCTCTGTCACATCAATGTCACACTTGGTTACTTAATGCGCCGGAAGCGGTTCAAAAGGCGCTGCTAATATCTTTGGCAGGCATTTCAGACTATCCGGTCTGAATCCGGCTATGGCCTTGACTCCGTGATGGTTTCGCCCGCATCGGCAGGACCGTCGGCCAGCGCGCGAACATGGAAACAGACCGCCCGGTCTTGAAGGCCGGCGAAAAAAATCACGGGGCCGTCCGGCGGCGTGCAAATCAAATCTGCAAGGAGTAACAGCGGGTTAAATTTTCCCTAACGGTGCCCCTTTCGACGGGGGATGAAACGCGGGAAGAGTCAACCCCAATTTTGGTCGCCAAGCACGTTGCAAGCTAAAATTCGGCTGGCTAAGATAGCCGCCATTGAACAAGAAGACACGGTGTCCGATACCGGGCCCCGGTACATTTTAGAAGATTGGGGGAAGTCGAAATGCAGGGCATAGGGGAACCTTCGAGCGTTCTTGAAGTATCCTCCGGAGAGAGACACCGAAGTATCCTGCATTTGTAACCGCTCTTCTCACCCGGCTGACGCCGGGGACTTGCTTTCTACTGGCCACACCGGCCGCGTTCAAAACAAAATCAAGTAGTTCCTTGCTGCGGCGTTTCCGCGGCACAGGGCTCGTTCGACCTAAATTCTGGGCTGATAATGACGCGATCCCTCGGGCGGCACGAGCGAGGTTGCGACCAAAACGAAGGGGCTGATGACGACGATGAAGAATACGACGGCGGTTGGGCGCATCGACGACATGCTTGAAGGGGGCAGCTCCGAGAGCGTGACCCCGGTGAAATCGGGGGATGAAGCAATGGGCGACAAGGGCGGCAAGGACGTAAACGCGGAAACGTGGAACCGGGTGCGCACGATATTGCGGACCGGCGTCGGCGAGGACGTGTTCACCAGCTGGTTCGCCCGGCTCGAGCTCGAGGAGGTCGTCGACGACCTCGCCCATCTCTCGGTTCCCACGCGCTTCCTGTGCTCCTGGATCCAGTCCAACTACGCCGAGCGCATTCTCGAAGCCTTCCAGAAGGAAACCGGCCAGATCAAGCGCCTGCACTTCACCGTGCGGGTCAACGGCCAGGCGCGCCCGCGCCTCAATCCGCCCGAGCAGGGCGCCGAATGCGCCGAGGAGACAGCGCCCGCCCAGCCCCAGGCCGCGCCGTCGCAGCCCCAGCGTGCCGATGCCCTGTCGGGCAGCGCGCTCGACCCCAAGATGACCTTCGATACGTTCGTTGCCGGCGGGCCGAACGAGATCGCGCTGGGTGTCGCCAAGCAGGTCGCCCATGCCGCCGCGAACAACACCGTCAGCTTCAACCCCGTCTACATTCATTCCACGGTGGGCCTGGGCAAGTCCCACCTTCTCAACGCCATCGCCTGGGCGGCCGGTGCCGCGGATTCCAACCGCAACGTGGTGTACCTGACCGCCGACCACTTCATGTACCATTTCATTTCCGCCGTGCAGCGCCAGTCGGCCATCGGCTTCAAGGAGTGGTTGCGCCGCATCGATCTGCTGCTCATCGACGACATGCAGTTCCTGCAGGGCAAGTCGGCCACCGAGTTCGGCCACACCCTGTCCGCGCTCCTGAGCGGGGCCAAGCAGGTCGTCGTCGCGGGTGACGCGCCGCCGCGCGATCTCGACATGCTCGACGAGCGCGTGAAGTCGCGGCTCTCGGGCGGTCTGGTCGTGCCCATAAGCCAGTTCGACATCGACCTGCGCCGCGACATCGTCGCCCGCCGCGCCGACCAGGCTTCGGTCCGTTTCTCGGGCGTGCATTTCCCGGCCGCTGTCATCGACTACATCGCGCATTCCGTGGTCAGCCACGGCCGCGATCTCGACGGCGCTGTCAACAGGCTCGTCGCCGCCAACCAGCTCACCGGAGAACCCATCACCGTCCAGCTCGCGGAAAAGACCCTGGCCGACCTCATCCGCTCGCGCGAGACACGGCGCGTGCGCATCGAGGACATCCTCAAGATGGTCTCGCGCCACTACAAGGTGCCGCGCAACGACCTTCTTTCCTCCCGCCGCTCGCGCGACGTCGTGCGCCCCCGCCAGATCGCCATGTATCTCGCCAAGTCGCTGACGGCCCGGTCCCTTCCCGAAATCGGCCGCCGCTTCGGCGGCCGCGACCACACCACCGTCCTGCACTCGGTCCGCAAGGTCGAGCAGCTCATGAAGAACGACGGCGACCTGCAGCAGGAAGTCGAGCTTCTAAAAAGGATGCTGGAGGAGTGAGGCACGTCCGGCCCAAGGGGCCGGTAAAAAGGTCCGGTGGACCTTTTTAAGTGCCGAACGCCCGAAGCGCGGCGCGCGTAGGGCCAGGGCGCCGGGCAAAGCCCGGCGCAAAATCGCTCCAGTGGAGTGCTTTTAGCTCCGAACACCCTGAGAGCTATGCTCGAAGGGTAGAGCGGCAGGCCCGGTGGATCATTCGAATCCCGAACGCCCGGAGCGCGGCATGCCGTCGCCGGACTCGATCACGCCAGCCCGCGACATCCCGTCCCGAAACCCGTTGATGGCCGGGGATCGAAGCGTCAGTGCCGCTTGCCTTTTGCCGGTCAGATTGCGATGGTCTCCACCCCGGAATCACAAGGGGGCTCGGGCGCCGCGTGCCGGCGTCCCGCTGGGGCAGGGAAAGAGTTAGATGAAAGTCACGCTGGAACGTAATCACCTTCTCAAGTCGCTCGGCCACGTCCACCGCGTCGTCGAGCGCCGCAACACCTATCCGATCCTTGCGAACGTGCTGATCCGGGCCGGCGAGGACGGCATGGATCTGCGCGCCACGGACCTCGATATCGAGGTGACCGAACACGTTCCCGCCATGGCCGGCACGGCCGGCACGACCACCGTGCCCGCCCACACGCTCTACGAGATCATCCGCAAGCTGTCCGACGGCTCGGAAGTCAAGCTCGATACGGACGGCGCCGAGCAGATGACCATCACCTCGGGCCGCTCGCGCTTCAATCTCACCTGCCTGTCGCCCGAGGGCTTCCCCGACCTCAAGTCGGGCACGTTCAGCCACACCTTCTCGATGCCGGCCGCGGGCCTGCTCGAACTGATCGAGCGCACCCAGTTCGCCATCTCGAACGAGGAGACGCGTTACTACCTCAACGGCATCTACCTGCACACCATCGAGGGCGAGGGCGGCGAAGTGCTGCGCGCCGTGGCAACCGACGGGCACCGCATGGCGCGCGCCGACGCGGCGGCGCCGGACGGCGCCTCGGGCATGCCGGGCATCATCATCCCGCGCAAGACCGTCGCCGAGCTGCAAAAGCTGCTCGACGGGGCGGACACCGAGGTCACGGTCGAGCTGTCGGACACCAAGATCCGCTTTGCGGTGGGCGAGGTCGTGCTCCTGTCCAAGCTCATCGAGGGCACCTTTCCCGACTACGACCGGGTAACCCCGAAGAACAACGAGAAGACGATGAGCGTCGACCGCGCGACCTTCGCCACCGCCGTCGACCGCGTCTCCACCATCGCGTCGGAGCGTGGCGGCAAGGCCGTCAAGCTCGCCATCGGCGCCGGCCAGCTCGAATTGTCGGTGACCAACCCCGATCACGGCACGGCCAGCGAGGAGCTGGCGGTGGAGTTCGAGCCCGAGGGCTTCGAGATCGGTTTCAACGCGCGGTACCTGCTCGACATCGTCGCGCAGATCCGCAGCGACAACGTCATTTTCAAGTTCAACGATTCCGGCTCGCCCACGCTCGTGCTCGAGGAAGGCGAATCGAGCGCGCTTTACGTACTGATGCCGATGCGCGTGTAACCGGGACCCGGCGCGCCGGCGGGGCCTCGCCAGCGCGCCGCACCGGCGCTACAACCGCCATCATGCAAGCAAGCCGCTACATCTCCCGCCTTCGCCTCTCGCAATTCCGCAACTACGCGGCCGCGGCGCTCGATCTCGACGGGCGGCATGTGGTGCTGACCGGCCCCAACGGGGCGGGCAAGACCAACCTCATCGAGGCGATTTCGCTGCTCTCGCCCGGCCGGGGGTTGCGGCGCGCGCCGTTCGAGAGCCTTCTCCAGGCCGGAAGCAGCGCCGACTGGGCCGTTGCGGTGACGCTCGAGACACCCCAGGGCCCGGTCGATGTCGGCACGGGCACAAGCGGCGGTGAGGGCGGACGCAAGGTGCGCATCAACGGCGCGACCGCGCGCTCGGTGGAGGAGATGAGCGCCTATGTGCGCGTTCTCTGGCTCACCCCGGACATGGACGGGCTGTTCCGCGGTCCCGCCGCCGAGCGCCGCCGCTTCCTCGATCGGCTGGTGATGACGCTCATTCCCGATCACGGTGCGGCGGCGGCGTCCTATGAAAAGGCCATGCGCCAGCGCAACAAGCTCCTCGAGACCGGCGGCGACGCGGCCTGGCTCGACGCCATCGAGGCGCAGATGGCCGAGCACGCCAGCGCCCTTTATTTCGCGCGCACCGACAGCCTGGAGCACCTCCAGCACCTCGCCGCGAAAAGCGTCGATGGCGGCGCCTTCCCGGCGGCCGAGCTGGCCCTGACCCCGCTGTTGGAAGACGGCGCGGCGCCGGCCTCCTCCGCCGAGCTCGAGGAAAGGCTCACCGCGCTGTGGCGCGCCAACCGGGCGCTCGACCGCGCGGCGGGGCGCACGACCGCGGGCCCACACCGCGTCGATCTCGCCGTTACCCACGCCCAGAAGGCCATGCCCGCCCATCTGTGCTCGACCGGCGAGCAGAAGGCGCTCCTGATCGGGCTCGTCCTCGCCCATGCCCGGCTGGTGGCGAACATGGCCGGCATTACCCCGCTTATGCTGCTCGACGAGGTCGCCGCCCACCTCGATCCCGACCGCCGCGCGGCCCTGTTCGCAGCCCTGGGCGAGCTGGGCACACAATGCTGGATGACCGGGACCGATCCCATGCTGTTCGACAGTCTTGAGGGCGCGGCGCAGCGCATCTTCGTGTCCGCGGGCCGGCTGGTGCCGCAATAGGGTGCCGCAGGCGGTGTCCCGGCGTTGAAAAATCCCGAAAAAGCACCATTTTACTTGGGTATGCCTGCCTGATCCTTTAGAACGAAAAGGCACGGTTTCACCCTGATTCGGGGCACAATGAGCGACGAACAAATTCCTGACAACGGCGACTACGGCGCCCAGTCCATCAAGGTCCTCAAGGGGCTCGACGCAGTGCGCAAGCGCCCCGGCATGTATATCGGCGATACCGATGACGGCTCAGGCCTGCATCATATGGTTTACGAGGTGGTGGACAACGCCATCGACGAGGCGCTGGCCGGCCATGCCGACGCGGTGACGGTCACCCTGAACGCCGACGGCTCGGTGAGCGTGACCGACAACGGGCGCGGCATCCCCACTGACATCCACACCGAGGAGGGCGTTTCCGCCGCCGAGGTCATCATGACCCAGCTGCATGCGGGCGGCAAGTTCGACAAGAACTCCTACAAGGTCTCCGGCGG
>CAZNHG010000063.1:0-13925 GCA_964572555.1 uncultured Devosiaceae bacterium
CTACGCGTGCCGCGCATGCTCATCGCACCGGCCGTGGGCGGCAGCCTGGCCGTGGCGGGGCTGCTTCTGCAAACGGTCAGCCGCAATCCCCTCGCCTCGCCCGATCTTCTCGGGGTCAATGCCGGAGCGGCGTTTGCCGTGGTCGTGGCGGTCGCACTGTTCGGCGTGACGGCCATGCTGCCGCTCGCCGGTATCGCCGCCCTGGGGGCACTGGCTGCGACCGGTGTCGTCTTTGTGCTGTCGGTGGCGGCGGGCGGCTCGCTCGCGCCGGCCAACACGCTGCTCGCGGGCGTCACGCTGGCCGCCTTTCTCGCTTCGGGCACCCAGATCATCCTGGTCACCGACGAGTCCACCATGGAGAGCCTGATCTTCTGGCTGTCGGGCGGGTTCGTCGACCGCGACCTGTCGCTGCTCGCCATTGCCGGTCCGATCATGGCCGCTTGCGCGCTCGGCGCGTTCATGCTGAACCGGGCGCTCGATGTGCTGCTGACCGACGACAGCAGCGCCCAGGCGCTCGGCGTTCCCGTGGCGCAGGTCCGGGCTATCGCACTTGTGCTTGCCGCGCTCATCACCGCCGCCGCGGTGACCACGGCCGGGCCGGTCGCCTTCGTGGGACTGGTGGCGCCGCACATCGCGCGGCGCCTCGTTCCGCCGCAGCACATCATCCTTCTGCCCGCCACCATCCTGGCCGGGGCCATCGTGGCGATGCTCGCCGACATCGCGGCGCGCTTCGTGATCTACCCTTCCGAGGCGCCCGTCGGGGCGATGCTGGCCTTCGTCGGTGTGCCCGTTCTAGTGGGACTGTTGCAGTCGGGGACCCTGAAGAAGGTACGGGCCTGATGGTGGCACTCGCGCAGAACCTGGCGATCCGCCGTGCCACCCTGCCCTGGCTGCCGCCGCTGCTGGTCGGCGGGGCAGCCGCCGTGCTGCTGCTCGTCGCGATCATGGCAGTCGGTTATGGCAGTTCGTCGCTCGGTCTCGTTCAGGTCGTCGCCACGCTGGCGGGATACGGCGATTCCACGCAATCGCTGATCGTGTTCGAGTTGCGCCTGCCGCGCGTGCTACTCGCCGCGGAGGCAGGCATGTGTCTCGCGCTCGCCGGTGCATTGTTGCAGGCGGCGACGCGCAACCCCCTCGCCTCGCCGGCCATTCTGGGCATTGTCGACGGCGCCGCGCTGGGTGTGGTTGCCTTCCTTTTCCTGTTCTCGAACGAATCCAATGCCCTGACGGTGAGCATTCACTTTCAGCCGGTGGCTGCCGTGTGCGGGGCTCTCGTTTTCACCCTCGCGGTTGCCTGGTTCACATGGCGCGACGGGCGCGGCCCGACGCGGATCATCCTTTACGGCATTGCCTTCGGGGCGCTGGCGAGCGCCATCGTCACGGTGCTGATCATCGTCGGCCCGGTCTATCGCGCCAACCAGGCGCTGACATGGCTGGCCGGCTCGGTTCATGCCGCGCACTGGCAGGACGTGGCCGTCATCGCCGCGCTGCTCGTGGTGCTGCTGCCGATCCTCGGGCTGGTTCCCCGGGCCATGGACCAACTCGCGCTGGACGATCATTCCGCTGCCGCAACGGGACTGACCGTCACGCCGACTCTTGTCGGCCTCATGTCCCTTTCGGTCGCGCTGACGGCGACGGCCGTCTCCTTCGTCGGCGGGGTGGCATTCGTGGGGCTGATCGCCCCGCACCTAGCGCGCCTACTTGTCGGCTATCGCGCAGTGCCGCTCCTCATCATGAGCGCGCTGATCGGTGCCACCATCGTCGTCGGCGCCGACCTTGCCGGCCGTGTCGCCTTCGCCCCTCTCGAAGTGCCGACGGGCGCCATCACGGCGCTGGTCGGCGCGCCCTATTTCATCTGGCTCCTCATCTCACGAAGCCGTTCCCATGCATAAGCCCATCCCCACAGAACTCGCCCGGTACGACGCCGTCGGCCTCGGCTATGGCGACACGATCGTTTTCGACGCGCTCGACCTCACCCTTTCCGCCGGCAAGGTAACCGTGTTCTGCGGCCCCAATGGCTGCGGCAAGTCGACCTCGCTCAAGGCGTTGCGGCGTCTTCTGCGGCCGCAAAGCGGCAACATCTTCCTCAACGGCGAGTCGATCGCGACGTTTTCCACCAAGCGCCTGGCGCGCCAGATCGCCATGCTGACGCAGTCGCCACTGGCGCCGGAGGAACTGCTGGTCGAGCAATTGATCGAGTTGGGGCGCTATGCCCACCGCCGCCGCTTTGCCGGCATCTCGCCCGCCGACAGGCAGGCAATCGACGACGCCATGGCGGCTTGCCAGCTCGAGGACCTGCGCCACCGGCCGCTGGGGGCGTTGTCGGGCGGACAGCTTCAGCGCGCGTGGCTGGCGACCGTTCTGGCGCAGGATTCCCCCGTTATCCTGCTGGACGAGCCGACGAGCCATCTCGACCTCAAGCATCAGATCGAGACCCTCGAACTCATCCGGCATCTCAATGCCACGCAGAACAAGACCATCGTTCTCGTGCTGCACGACATCAACCTCGCCGCTCGCTATGCTGACGAGATGGTGATGTTCCATCACGGGCAGGTCTTCACACAGGGCGCGCCCGACACGGTCATGACCGAGGCAATCCTGAGCGAGGTTTTCGCCATCGGCTGCCGCGTCATCGCCGATCCGGTCGACAACAAGCCGATCTGCATTCCCTATCCGGATGCGTCGCCGCAGGAGCGGTAGAGCCCCGGCCCTTTACCCCTTCGTTCGGACGGGGACGCGGCGGCGCCCGGTCTGTTAGGCAACGGTCGTTGCGCTCAAGCACGGCAAAGGGAGGTATCCACCATGTGGTTCCCGTCTACAGGTCAGCGCCGAAGCGCCACAGCTCGGCGGGTGCTGCCGCTCCTGGCCGCGATTGCAGTGCCGGCGGCAGCCTCGGCCGAACCATTCGATAGTATCTACTCGTCTTTCGACTGGCAGGACGACTGCATCGTCACCGACGAGCCGACGGCACCGGAAGAGATCTGGGTCAAGCTCGCGTGTCCGGGGCCCGGTCCCTACTCCATCTTCATCTCCGATGACGATCAGCGCATGTCGCTCGATTATGGCCGTGCTGCGCCGGATCGCGGCGGTTGGGAGAGCTTCACCTCGTTCAACCACGTACATACCACGGTCGAATGGCGGCGCCACGAGACCGCGGCGGGCATGGAGCCGTTCGCCGCCATTCATCGCTGGTTCGTCCAGGGCCAGGGGCAGGATGCGCGCGAGGTGTTGGTCGTGAGCACGGTGTCGCAGTTCTCAAAAGAGCAGAGCTGCATGGTCGGATTCGTTGACGCCAACGCCAACCCGGACGCGAACGAGATGGCGCGGCAGATCGCCGACCAGCATGCGGAAACCTTCGACTGCACTCAGAGCGAACCGCAGTTCTACGGTCAAACGACGCAGCACACGCCGCAGCCATCGCTTCCCGCGCCGAGCAATGACTCGCAAGCGGGGGAGCCCCCCGGCGCCGTCCGCATACCTCCTGCTCTTCCGTTCATGCGCCGCTACTGGGATGCGCTTGGCAATGCCGATACCATAGCCGAAACTCAGCGGTTTCGCATGCCGGACAAGATGGCCCATATCCGCGCCGACTATCTTGCCTCGGGCAACACCCCGCGCGAAGCGTACTTGTGGCTGACGTACCGCCAGTTTCTCGCTGATACCTACCGGATCGGCAACGTCGAGGTTCTCGACAGCCCCACAGGAATGCGGCATCTGCGCGTCGGGCTCGTGGCGCGCGTCGACGGCTCGAATGCACGCCCGCAGACCGGGGACGTTCGGCTGATGCTCGACGGTGACCAGTGGAAGATCGCGACGGTTGAGTGGAATGTCAGCCCAGCCCCACACCCGGCCCCGTGGGTGATGATCCAGAGCTACTGGCATGACATTCGCCGCGCCAACAATGTGCGCTCGCTCTCCGCCTATCGCGGCGAGAATTCTCCTGCTGATCATATCCTCGACGGCACTCAGGCCCGCCAGGAGGCTGGTTCGGATCAGTGGTTCGAGAAGATGCTTCGACTGGGGGGCGAATACCGCATCTCGAATATGAGCGTGATGATAGCATCCGACGCTGAACAGCGGCTTGCCCTCGAACTGAGCCCGCGCGGTAATCCGCATGGAGAGCCGCTTTGGGGCGAGGCCGGGATAGTGCGTACGGAGCAAGGCTGGAAAATCGCCACCGAGGCGTGGGGGCTAAGCGAGCGACCCTCCATGTGAACCGGTGGCACCAGGGAATGCGGGGACATTTCTCCAACAAGTCGACATCACATTCCGAGGGAGCTGATTTCATGACGAAAAGCCAAGTTCCACCGCTCACTTTCGCTGCGCGCGGCGCGGGCGTGGTGGCCCTCGCCCTTGTGGCCAGCGGCCCTGTGCTCGCCGGCCCGTGCGGAACCACCTCGCAAACCAAAGCCGCCACGCTCTACCCCCTACCCGCCGATGGGCAATGGGGATTTGCCGACACGGAAGGCGCATGGGCAGTCGCACCGCAATGGCGGCAGGTCCGGCCATTCTCCGAAGGGCGCGCAGCCGTTGCGACTGACGCCGGCTGGGGCATCATCGATGAGAGCGGCGCCTATGTGATCGAGCCGGGCGCGCGCGACGCGGACCGCGTCATAATCGGTGGCGACGATTTTCACCTTTCGGCCTACAAGCCTTTTTCCGAGGGATGTTCGGCCGTTACGCCGGCGGATGGGGATGCGCATTTCGTCACCCGTGACGGCACACGCTGGGATCCGCCAGGCCTCGCGAGCGAGGATGTTGCCGATCTCGGCTCGTTTTCCGAGGGGCTCGCCTGGTTCACCCTCGCCCCGGGCTCGGGCGACAGCGACCGGCGCACCGGCTGGATCGATACGGACGGCGAGGTCGTGATTGCGCCCGAGTTCGCCTCAGGCGGTGCATTCGTCAACGGCACCGCTCCGGCCAGCCTGTCGCCGGACAATCATGGCTATATCAATACCGAAGGGGATCCGGTCTTTCCCGGCAAGTTCACGCTCGCCGCAGCCGGCCCGATCCGCGACGGGCTGGCACGCGTGCAGATCGGTAACGAACTCGGCTTTTACGACGGCGCCTTCGAGGGCAGCGAAATGTCGATCGCTTCTGTCACCGAAACGAATGGCTCGAGCACTCCCATCGAGCGGGCAGGTGACTTCCACGATGGCTTGGCCGCCGCGCAGCCGAAGGGCGGCATCAACCGCCTTGTGTGGATCAACACCCAAGGCGACATCACCGTTGACCCCGAGGCCGATGGCCAGGTGAGCATCTGCGACACGCAGCGGCTCGCCCACTACACCAACGACCTGCTACCGCTCGTCGCGGGCACAGGTAGTGTTGGCTGCGGCAACGAGCCCGAGGTCGTTTATCACGGCGACGACCCGCGCATGGGGCCGGAGAGGTTTCTTTGGCACCTGCCATCCGAGAGCGCAAGGCTCGTCTGGGTGGATACAAGGGGAGGCGTAACCATCGATTCCAGCGCCTGCCGTGCTGAACCCGGCGCAGCGGGCGACAGCGCAACCACCGATGACGGGTCCCTGGCGACAGCCGCCTATGAGATGACACTCAACGGTGCGGTCACGGCCGACGTGCCACCGCAGCGTACCGATACGGCCTGCAACCGTTCGGAGTACACGCTCTATGGTGGCGAGGGGACAAATGATGAAGGCCCCTGGCAACTTGACCTGGCGGGCGAAGGCACGTGGCAGGGCCATCCAATAGGGATCACCCTGACTTTCCGCTTGCCCGCAGGCCTGTCTGCCGGCACGCATGAGTTCGGTGACACCGACGACATGGTCAGCGCCAATGTGTGGATGAGCCGGCTCGATGGCGGGATTGATGCCGAAAATCCGCCCGCATACAGCAGCGAGACGGGCACCCTCACACTTGAACAGTTCAATCGTGAGGAGGCGACCGGCAGATTCAGCTTCAAGGCCGGGACGCATGAGGACGAATCCAAGTCCATCAAGATCACGGGCAGCTTCAATGCGGTGCCCTACACCACCGGGGCGGAACTTCAGGTCACCGAAGTTACGGGCGCCCTTGAGGCGCTTGCAACAATGATGGAAACACCCACCTCCGAGTTGCTCGACCCGCCCGAAGCGCGGATCGAGGACGGCAGACTTGTCCTTCAGCTCGGTCGATATGGTCCGCAGCTCGTGTTCCGGTTCCCCACGGATGAGCCCGATGGCACATTCACCGCAGGCCCCGACCGAGACGTTGCCGTCGAGTTCGCGGGCACGCCGGTGACTGCAAAAGGGCGGATCAGTGCGGAGCGGGATGGCCTCGTTTCGGGCAACTTCGAAGCCAAGGTTTCCGAACACCCGCAGCTGGAGGGCGTCGGCACGATCAGTGGCGAATTCGCCCACATTCCCGTCGAGACCGGCGCGGGAGAGTAATCGAGAAGAAGGGGTGACGGGCCCCGGCCTCTGTCACCCCCTGTCCCGATCGCGCCATCATGGCCGGCCATCAATTAGAATATTATTCCCAAACGGAATCGCCCCCCGCGCCGTCCAAGCAGTGAGAGGGCCACCGGAACAGGGGATTTTTCGGCGATGACGCGGGAGACGGCCAGTTGGCGGAGGTAGGCGGCATGCCGGCAGGCACCGGCGGTGCGCGCGCCGGGGACGTTGTCGCGCGCGCCCAGGCGGGCGATGCCGATGCCTACGCCGATCTTATCGAAACCCACTACGACACCATGTACCGCGTCGCCTACCGGTTCTGCGGGGATCGTGCCGATGCCGAGGACATCGTCCAGGACGTGTGCGTCAAGCTCGCGACGGCGATCCGCTCGTTCGACGGCCGCGCCGCATTCGGCACGTGGCTCTATCGCGTGACGCTGAACGCGGTGCGCGACCACCAGCGCCGCGCAGCCCGGCGCGATACGACCAACCATTGCTGGCGGGCGGAGCAGGAGACCAGCGAACTGCCGGGCCAGGACGCGAGCATCGAAGCCAGACAGCTCTGGCACGCGGTCCGGCAGCTGCCGGACAAGCAGCGCGAGGCCGTATTGCTGGTTTACGCGGAAGACCTGCCGCATGCCGAAGCGGCGGCGATCATGGAATGCAGCGCAAGCACGGTTTCCTGGCATGTGCACGAGGCCCGGAAAGCCCTGAGGGACATGATATGAGCAACGACGACCGGCTGAAGACACTGGCGCATCTCGAGGTTCCTCCCGCGCGGCACCGCGCGCGGCGGCGTGCGCTCGCGGCGGGGCGGCAAGCATTCGAACAGGCCGGGCAATACGACGACCGGACCACCACCCAAGGATTCCGCCGCGGCGCGCGTCTCAAGGACATTGCAAGCGCAGCGAAAGGACTCCTTGAGATGAATAAGATGATCCCCGCGACCGCAGTCATCACGGCCATCATCGTGGCCCCGGCGGCGATCTATGTGAACAACACCACAGTGTCCCCGGCGGGTGGCAATGGCGCCGCATCGATCACCCCGCCGCCCGCCGCGCCCGAGCAGACAAGCACGGGCAAGCCCCAGGGCGATCCCGCGCCGCAGCCCGCATCCGACGCCGAGGCCGAGGCCGGCAATGGCACGGCGTCGGCGTCGTCCGCGAGCGACGATACCCCCGGATTGGTACGCGGGTCGTCCGACGAAGCCTGGTCGACCGGACTGAACGGGTCCGTCTCCGCTTCGCCCAGCGAGTCCCCGGGGAGCAGCAACGCCCTGGTCGTGATCGAGCAGGACGGGGCGCCGACCCCCAACGGCGCCTCGCCACAGGGTATGACGAGCATGATGGGGAACACCGCGGTGCAGACCGGCCATGCACAACTCGGCCAGGCGCACAAAGGCATCCTGCCGGACACTGCCCCCTTGCTGCCGGGGCCGCGCCGCACTGCACAAGACAGCGGCGACCAGTTCACCGGTTTCGACGACTCCCCGGTCAAGGCCGTGGCGACATCGCCCGTCTCGACGTTCTCGGTGGATGTCGACACCGCGAGCTATGCCTATGTGCGGCGGATGCTCGAGGACGGCATGCTGCCCCAGCAGGACTCGGTGCGCGTCGAGGAGTTGATCAACTACTTCGACTACGCCTATCCGGAACCGGAGTCGGCGGACAAACCGTTCCGTACCAGTGTCGAGGTCGCGCCCTCGCCCTGGAACGCGGGCACACAGATCATGCGTATCGGCATCAAGGGCTACACGCCGCCTGCCGAGGTGGACAGCGCCCAGAACCTGACCTTCCTGATCGACACCTCGGGCTCGATGAACGATCCGGACAAGCTACCGCTGCTCAAGCGGGCCTTCCGCCTGCTGGTCGATCGGCTTTCGGCCAACGACACCGTCTCGATCGTCACTTATGCGGGCTCGGCCGGCGTGGTGCTGGAGCCGACCCCCGGCAACGAGAAGGCCGAGATTCTCGGTGCGCTCGACAACCTGCAGGCCGGCGGCTCGACGGGGGGTGCGAGCGGGATCGCGTTCGCCTACGAGCAGGCCGAGTCCGCGTTGACCGAGGATAGCGAGAACCGGGTGATCCTGGCGACGGACGGCGATTTCAATGTCGGCGTGTCCGACCCGGAGAAGCTTGAGGCGATCATCGCTAACAAGCGCGACACCGGCGTATTCCTGTCGGTTCTAGGGTTCGGACGCGGGAACCTTGGCGACGACACGATGCAGAGCCTGGCGCAGAACGGCAACGGGCAAGCCGCGTACATCGCGGACTTCCGCGAGGCGCGTAAGGTGCTTGTCGACGAGATGGCCGGCACACTTACCACCATCGCCAAGGACGTGAAGGTGCAGATCGAGTTCAACCCGGCCGCCGTCTCCGAATACCGGCTGATCGGCTACGAGACGCGGGCGCTCGAGCGGGCGGATTTCAACAATGACAAGGTCGATGCCGGCGACATCGGCGCCGGGCATACGGTCACCGCGCTTTACGAGATCGTGCCGGCTGGATCCGGTGCCGGGCTGATCGATCCGCTGCGCTATGGCTCCAGCGATACCGAAGCGGCGGCACCGGTCGACGAGTTGGGTTTTCTCAAGCTGCGTTACAAGCTGCCGAACGAAGACCGGAGCAAGCTGATCGAGATGCCCGTCACCCGCGACCTCGCCGTCGACGACCTGACAGCGGCAGACACCTCCACGCGCTTTGCCACCGCGGTCGCAGCGTTCGGGCAGAAGCTGCGCGGTTCATCCTATGTGGACATGGACTGGCCGGCCATTCGCGCGTTGGCTTCCGAGGCGCGTGGAGACGACGACGGCGGCTATCGCAGCGAGTTCGTGCAGCTCGTCGACCTGGCGCAATCGCTTAACTGATCTTCGATCCCCCGCGGGGATGTGCCCAGGAAAGCGGGTGCCGGAGACGGCGCCCGCTTTTCGTGTTCTCGAAGCAAACACCTGGTGGCCGCTCGTTCGCGTTTACATTTTGTAAATAACATTGAGAATGTTGAGCAAGTGGCGACGGCCCACGATAACGCCTTGTTAAGGTAAATAGCGGGTATACAAGGGATTTATGTCATCACCTTGGTTCATCGCTTCCGGGAAACGCTAATAACATTGGGCGTTGCAGTGCCGCCGCCCTCGATGGGATGCTACTGACACGGGCTGACATGGAACCGTGCCAGGGTGATAACGCCGGTGCGAAGGCCCGGCGAACGAGGACAAGGGTTGCCCCCATGCCCATCTATGTGGCGCTTCTCCACAGTATAGTCGTTTCTCCAGGCCGACGTGTGTCCAGGGAGGATCTGGAGGCTGTTGCCGGAGAGGTCGGATTGCATGATCCGCAGACGGTTCTCGCCACGGGCAATCTCATCTTCGAGTCCGCCACGACCGATGTCCCGCACCTCGAAACCTCGATCGAGGAGGCCATCGAACACCGTTTGGGCAAGCGCATTGCCGTCATCATCAGAACCGGCGCGGAGTGGAAGGCCCTCGTCGCGGCCGCACCCTACCCCCGCATAGCGGCCAGGCAGCCCGGCCGGCTGTCCGTACGGGTGATGCGCCATCCCTACCCGGCCGGCGTCGTCCGCGATCTGGATCCCTATCGCAATGGCTGCCGGATCAGGATCGTGAATGGCGACCTATGGGTGCATGAGGCGAGCGACGGTGCCGCCGCGAAGATCGTGGCGGCCACGACGACGAAGCGCTTCAACCAGACCGGCACCTGGCGCGTCTGGAACACGATCAGCCGCATTGCGCGCCTCGTCGATGAACGGCAGCCGCGCGGGAAGAACACCGATGGGGCTGCCTGAAACGTTGTGAGCGACAGCGGCGTCATGTTGCTGCAGCACCACCTACTCCACCGCCCCCGGAAACGTTTCCCGCCAGCGTGCGATGAAACGCGCGCGTTTGTGCCTGTCGAGTGCCGGTAACAGCGCGGGGGTCAACTCGATCGGCCTCAGGGCGCTTTCGGCGCCGCCGGGCAGGTCGAGCCCGCGTTCGCTGTCCGATCCGAAGGGGACATTGAGCAGCGAGGCGTCACGCTCCGCCTCGCCGCGCGAGGACAAAAGAAAGTCCAGGAACGCCGCGCCGAGGTCGGGGTTCCCGGCCGTTGTGGGGATCAGCGCGCCGCGCGAGAGCACCAGCGTGTAGTCGTCGGGCGCCACGACACCGATCCGGTCGTCGTCCTGGGCGCGGGCAAGTGCGTACGAACCGAGGACATTGTAGGCTACCAGGTACTGTCCCCTGGCGACGCCGGTGATGATCTCGGCCGAGCAGCATGTCGCGATGGCGCCAGTGCGTCCAAAGGATTCCAGAAGCCCGCCAAACGTCGTCGCCTCCTGGGAATCCATGAAGGCGAACAGATATCCCAGCCCCGACGCCTCGATGTCGTAAGTCGCCACACGACCGGCATAGCGGCTGTTTTCCGGGCGCAGCAGATCCAGGATGTCAAAGCGCGAGCGGGGGGCCTCTCCGGGCGGCACGAGTTCGCGGTTGTAAACGATCACCGCCGGTTCACGCGTTACGCCCCACAACTGGTCGCGCCAGTTGCGCGCCTGCGGCAGAGCAGCGGTCTGCTCGGAGCGATGGCTTTGCGCGCAGGCATCGTTCACCAGCTTGACCATCTGGTGGACGGCAGAGCTGATGACCAAATCCGCACCGGTACGCCCCTCGGCGCAATCCTTCGCCGTCAGCGCGAAAAGGTCGTTCGAGCCCCACTGCTCATAGGACACTCGCACGTCCGGGTGCGTTTCGAGAAACGCCTCGACGACGGGTCCGAAAACCGAGATGTCAGTGGTGCTGCGAAAGACCATGCGCCGGGCCGCGTCATCAGGGCCGTAAACGGCGCGCGCCTCGATCTCCTGGGCGTGAAGCGGGACGATCGCCGCCAGGCCGAACAGCAGTGCGATCACGGTCCGGATCATGCGGAGCGCTCCCTGAGCGGCAGTACAAGGGCGGCCTCGAAGCCGCCGGACGGGCACGATGCGAGTTCGAGGGAGCCACCATGCGCGGTTGCCACGGAATGGGCGATCGACAGGCCCAGCCCGGCACCCCCCGGACGCGGGCCCGAGGAAAACCGTTCGCCGGCTTGGGTGAGAATCTCTGGCGGCGGGCCCTCTCCGGTGTCACGCAGCGAAAGGATGGCCCGGCCGGCATCGGTGCGAACACCGAGCCGGATGGGCGAGGTGCCGTGCACGACGGCGTTGTTCAGAAGGTTCTTGCAGGCTTCGGCCAGCGATAGCGGGTCGCCCAGAACGAGGACCTCGTCTTCGGCCAGGTCGAGCCGGACGTCGGCCCCCGAGGCCAGGACGTCGTGATCGCTCTGCTCGAGCGTATCGATGGCGACCGTGCGCAAATCAACCTCCTCGCGCGGGAAGGCGTCGGACCGGTGGATGATCAGCGCGCGGCTGAGCATCTGGTCGAGCAGGCGGCTCAGCCCCACCGAGCGCTTGTGGATGCGCGCCACGATCTGTTTTTGCCGCTCGGGGTCGGTCTCGCCCGCCGCCAGTTCGGCCTGGGCGCGCAGCGCGGCAACCGGCGTGCGCAGCTGATGGGCGGAATCGGAGATGAGATTGCGGATGGCGGAGACCTGCCGGTCGAGCCGCGTCATGAAGCCGTTGAGCGCGGTCAGCATGATCGCGGCTTCCTTGGGTACGGACAGGTCGAGCGGTGTCAGGTCGTGCGGATCGCGCTTTTGCAACGAGGCCCCGATGCGCTGGAGGGGCCGGAGTGCCGACTGAACGGCGAAGAAGGCGAGGACCGTCATGCCCACGCCGGCGATGCCCAGGACCACAAGGGCACTCTGTGCGATATCGTAGGCGAGATCGTTGCGGGCCCGCCGGGTGTGCCCCACGACAACCCGCACATCGCCGGAGAAGTCGCGCTCCGCGAACCGCCGCACCACCGAGGCGAAACGGATGGGTTCGCCGGCGAAATCGGCGTTATAGAAGACCGGCCCCTCGCGGCCGGTGTCGTCCGTCGGTAGCGCTGCGCTCTCGTATCCGGTCAGCGTCTCGCCATCCGGACCCACGACCCGGTAGGCGATGCGGTCGTTCGGCGCGAGTGCCAGAAGCTCGAAGGCCGAGACGGGGACGTCGGCCAGCGGCTCGCCGTTGCGCACGATGATCGAGGACGCGATCTCGTTGGCCGCGCCGACCAGAAGCCGGTCATAGGCTTCCTCGGCCGCCTGCTGGCCATAGGCTAGGGCCGCGAGCAAAACCATGACGCCGCCGACGAGCAGAATGCCCGCCACCGCCAGCGCCACGCGCGCGGTGAGCGACAGGGATCCCTTCGGGGCGGCGGAACCGTTCTCAGTCATCGACGACAAGCTGATACCCCAGTCCCCGCAGTGTGCGGATCGACACCCCGCTGCCGCCGAGCTTCTTGCGCAGGCGCGCGACATAGAGCTCGATGGCGTTCATGCCCACCTCCGCCTCCTCGAAGGAGAAGAGGTGATCGAACAGCCTGTCCTTCGACATCACGCGGTCGCGATTGCTCAGGAGCACCTGCAGCAGGCTGAACTCCCGCCGTGTCAGGGTGAGCGGCGTGCCGCAAACATGTGCGGTCTGCGCCGCCGGGTCGAACACCAGGTGCCCCGCCGTGATCGCCGCGGTCTTGGCCTCGCCCTCGCGCCGGCTGAGCGCACGCACCCGCGCCTC
This sequence comes from uncultured Devosiaceae bacterium, assembly GCA_964572555.1. Taxonomy (GTDB): domain Bacteria; phylum Pseudomonadota; class Alphaproteobacteria; order Rhizobiales; family Devosiaceae; genus CAZNHG01. Next base: position 13,041 of record CAZNHG010000063.1, read on the forward strand.
GAGCTCGCGCAGGTCGAACGGTTTGACCACATAGTCGTCCGCGCCCTGATCGAGCGCGGAAACCCTGTCTTCCACCGAAAACTGCGCGGTCAGCATGAGAACAGGCGTCGTCGTGCCCGCGCTGCGGATGCCGGCGAGAATGTCGGTGCCGCTGCCGTCAGGCAGGTTGATGTCGAGAATGATGACCTCATAGGCCTGCACGTTCAGGAAATCGATGGCCTCCGCCATCGTCGCGGCCACATCGACGGCCACGCCGCCGCGCGCGAATGTCGCCGCAATGGCGTCCGCGACGTCCCGTGTATCCTCGACCAGCAAAAGGCGCACGGATCCTCCCCGAGTCCTGAGCACGAGCAGAGACTACGAGCCGCAGCACCGCGTGTGAAGCACGTTTGCACCGCACGTGACAGGCTCATGACAGACTCGCCCGCTATCGTCTTGGGACGCCGCCGGGACAGGGAGGTTCCGGCAGGTACGCACAATATTGTGGAGGAGACATCATGAACTTCGATCTCACGCGCCGCGCCATGCTGGGCGCGCTTTTCGCCTGTGCCGCGTTTGCCGCGCCGGCCCAGGCCCAGGACTTCCAGCCCGAGAACCCCGAATGCATCGCCCCGGCCGATCCCGGCGGCGGCTGGGACTTCACCTGCCGCCAGGTCGGCAAGACCCTGCAGGACCTGAAGCTGGTGCCCAGCACCGTGCAGGTCAGCAACCTCGCCGGCGGCGGCGGCGGCGTCGCCTATGCCGCGGTGGTCAACAAGCGCAACGACGACAACAATCTGATCGTCGCCGCGTCTTCGGCCACCGCCACCCGCCTGGCGCAGGGCGCCTATCCCGGCAACACCATGGACCAGGTGCGCTGGCTCGGCGCCGTCGGCGCCGACTACG
>CAZNHG010000064.1:0-13871 GCA_964572555.1 uncultured Devosiaceae bacterium
CCGAGAGCAAGGACGCGCTGATCGCCAACCACTTCGGCATCCCCTTCGCCACGGTAAGAGGACGGCGCGGCGGCTCAGCCATGGCCAGCGCCGCCCTCAACGCCATCGGCCTGGAGCTGGCGCCATGACCGCTCTCTGGCTCAGCGTCATCGGGGTGAGCGAGGCGGGCCTCGACGCCCTGCCGCCGGACCTGTTGCGCCTCGCCGGAAGCGCGGAAACCGTTATCGGCCCCGAACGCCTGCTCCCCCGGGACGGGGGCACGCAGAGTGTCATGGCCTGGCGCACGCCGCTCAAGGCGATGATCGAGCAGGTCCTGTCCTGCCGTGGCGGCGACACGGTGATCCTGGCGACGGGCGACCCCAACTGGTTCGGCATCGGTGCCACGCTGGCGCGCTATCTCGAGCCGCACGAGTTCGCCCTGCACCCCGCGCCCTCGGCCTTCCAGCTTGCCGGTGCCCGCCTGCACTGGCCGCTGCAGAACGTGGCCCCGCTGTCCCTGCACGGCCGCGCCGTGGAGGCCCTGCACCCGCACATCCTGCCCGCCAACCGCATCCTTGCGCTGACGAGCGGCGAGCAGACCCTGCCCGCCGTCGCCGCGCTTCTGACAGCGCGGGGATATGGCGAATCGCGGCTCACCGTTCTTGAAGATCTCGGTGCGGAAACCGAGCGCATAACGACGACCACCGTCGGCGCCGCCGAAATGCACGCCATCGGCGATTTCTACGTCCTCGCCATCGACTGCGTGGCGAACGAAGGCGCGCCCTTCCTGCCCGCCACGCCCGGCCTGCCCGATACGGCTTTCCTCTCGGACGGCCAGCTCACCAAGCGCGAGGTACGCGCGGCGACCCTCGCCAAGCTCGGCCCCGTGCCGGGCGCCGTGCTGTGGGATGTCGGGGCCGGGTGCGGCTCGGTCGGCATCGAATGGATGCGCGCCGCCCGCGATGCCCGCGCCCTGTGCTTCGAACGCGACACGGCCCGCTGCGAGATGATCCGCGCCAACCGCCGGGCGCTGGGCACGCCCGGCCTCGACATCGTCTTCGGCGACGCGCCGGAAAGCCTTGCCGGCTGCACCCCGCCCGACGCGGTGTTCGTCGGCGGCGACGTCGACAATGACGACCTGTTCGCCGCCTGCTGGCAGGCCCTTCAGCCCGGCGGCCGGCTCGTCGCCAATGCCGTTACCCTGGCGGGCGAACAGGCCCTCTATCGCCGCCACGCTGCCCATGGCGGCGATCTCGCCCGGCTCGAAATCTCCGTGGGCGACACCATCGGCGCACAGGCCGCCATGCGGCCGCGCCGGGCCGTTACCCAGTGGAGCGTTATCAAGGAGACCGCCGCATGACCGGCACGCTGTACCTCGTCGGCACCGGCCCCGGCGATCCCGAACTCATCACCCTCAAGGCTGCCCGCATTCTCGGCGAAGTCGGCGTCGTCGCCTATCCGCAAAAAGAAGGCGAACCCTCGCTGAGCTACCGTATCGCCGAGGCGCAGTTGAGTGCAAAAGCCGAACGCCTGCCCGTCTCGATCCCCATGGCGGTGGAGCGCGGCCCCGCGCAAAACGCCTACGATTCCATCGCCCTCGAAATCGCCGGCAAGCTCGATGAAGGCTGCGACGTCGCCTATCTGTGCGAGGGCGACCCGCTGTTCTACGGCTCGGCCATGTACCTGATCGAGCGTATCGCCGAACGCGCCCGCATCGAGGTTGTCCCCGGCGTCACCTCGCTCACCGCTGCTGCCGCCGTCGTCGGCCGCCCCCTTGCCGCGCGCAACGAGGTGCTCAAGGTCATCCCCGCGCCGCTGGACGACGATGAACTGCGCGGGCAGCTCGAGGGAACCGAGGCCGCCGCCATCATCAAGGTGGGCCGCCATTTCGACCGCGTGCGCGCCTTGCTCGACGCCACCGGTCACGCCGAGGGCGCCATCGTGGTCGAGCATGCCACGGGCGAGGAGCAGCGCATCACGCCGCTGCGCGACTTCGCGTTCGACGCGCGCCCCTATTTCTCGACCATCCTGTGCTACGCGGGCACGGAGGCCTGGGCCAGATGACACCCGCCATCGTCACCTTCACAGGCGCCTCCGCCGAAACGGCGAACCGCATCGCGACAGCGACGGGAGGGCAGGTGCATGCCTGCGGACCCAATGGTGAGAACGCCGCCGATCTCCTGCCGAAGCTGTTTCATGCGGGCACGCCGATCGTCGGCGTGTGCGCCGCCGGCATTCTCGTGCGGCTGCTTGCCTCGCATCTGGGCGACAAGCACGGCGAACCGCCGGTCATCGCCGTTTCCACCGATGGCGCCCATGTCGTGCCGGTCCTGGGCGGCCACCACGGGGCCAACCGCCTTGCGGCAAGCATCGCGGCGGCACTGGGCGGCACCGCCGCCCCGACCACGGCCTCCGATTCCCGGTTTTCGCGCGGCCTCGACGAACCGCCCCGTGGCTATGTCCTCGCCGATCCGGAGAGGGCGAAGCCGGCCATGGCCGCCGTCCTCGACGGCGCGGCAATCCGGCTCGACGGCGATGCGCCCTGGCTGGCCGAGGCGGGCTATCCGCTCGCCGATGACGGCGCTGTCGCCGTCACCATCACCGAGGCGGTTGCGGGCGACGCCCTCACCTATCACCCGCAAACTCTCGTCGCCGGCGTCGGCTGCGAGCGCGGCGCGGATGCCGGGGAAGTTATCGGCCTGATCGCCGAAACCCTGGCGGCCCACGGCCTCGCCCCGCAAAGCCTTGCCGCCATCGCCAGTATCGATCTCAAGGCAGACGAAGCGGCATTGAACGCCGCCGCAGATCATTTCGGAGTGCCCCTGCGCGTCTTCTCCTCCGGCGATCTCGCCGCCGAATCGGAGCGGCTCGCCAACCCCTCCGATATCGTCGCCGCCGAGGTCGGTACGCCCGGTGTCTCGGAGGCCGCCGCCCTCAAGGCCGGCGACTTGCTGGTGCCCAAGACGAAGTCCAAACGCGCCACCTGCGCCATCGGCCGCGCTTCGGCGCCCATCGATGCATCGGCCTTCGGCCGTGCGCGCGGCGCGCTGCACCTGGTCGGCATCGGGCCGGGCGAGGCCGGTCAGCGCACCGCCGCCGGAGTCACCGCGCTTGGGCAGGCGACCGACTGGGTGGGCTATGGCCTCTATCTCGATCTCGTCGCCGATCTGCATACCGGCCAGAGGGAACACCGCTTCGGGCTGGGCGACGAGGAGACCCGCGTCCGCCACGCCCTCGAGCTGGCGGGCGAGGGGCGCGAGGTGGCGCTGGTGTGCTCGGGCGATGCGCAAATCTACGCCATGGCGGCCCTCGTCTTCGAATTGCTCGACGCCGGGGACGCGCGCGCCGTCAGCCCCGCCGCCGGGCGGGTGGCGGTGGAAAGCCATCCCGGCGTGTCCGCCTTCCAGATGGCCTCGGCCCGTGCCGGCGCACTGATCGGGCACGACTTCTGCTGCATCTCGCTGAGCGACCTGCTCACCCCGCGCCCCGACATCCTCAAGCGCCTCGATGCGGCGGCACGCGGCGATTTCGTCACCTGCTTCTACAACCCGCGCTCCCGGCGCCGCACCGACCTGATCGTCGAGGCCAAGCGCGTGTTCGCCGCCCACCGTCCGCCCGAAACTCCCGTCGTCATCGCGCGCAGCCTGGGGCGCGCCGACGAAACCGTGCGGGTCACCACCCTTGCCGATTTCGACCCTGAACAGATCGACATGATGACCATCGTTCTCATCGGCTCGGCGCAGTCGCGCGCCTTCACGCGCGGCGACGGCCAAACCGTCGCCTTCACCCCGCGCGGCTATGCGCGCAAGGCCGGGGCCGCCACCGCCTCCGAAAAGGAGATCACTGAATGACCGTCTATTTCATCGGAGCCGGCCCCGGCGCTCCGGAGCGTTGCCAGGAAAAGTGCCGGGCACTTTTCCGGTTCGGCAACGCAACCACACGGAAGAAGGGAGCGCCGGCATGACCGTCTATTTCATCGGAGCGGGTCCCGGCGCTCCCGACCTCATCACCGTACGCGGCCTCAAGCTCATCGAGCGCTGCCCGGTCTGCCTCTATGCCGGCTCGCTCGTTCCCGCCGAAATCGTCGAGGCCGCCCCGGACGGTGCTTTGGTCAAGGACACCGCCCCCATGCACCTCGACGCCATCATCGAGGACATCGCCGAGGCCGACCGGCGCGGGGAAGACGTGGCGCGCGTGCACTCGGGCGACCCCTCGCTCTACGGGGCGGTGGCCGAACAGATGCGCCGGCTCGACGAACTCGGCATCGCCTATGAAACGGTGCCCGGTGTCCCCGCCTTCGCCGGCGCGGCGGCCAAGTTGAACACGGAACTGACCCTGCCCGAGATCGCCCAGACGGTGATCCTCACCCGCACCTCGGGCAAGGCCTCCTCCATGCCCGATAGTGAAAAGCTGGAAATCCTCGGCCAGTCGAAGGCGACTCTGGCGATTCACCTGTCCATTCGCAATCTCAAATATGTCGAGGAGACGCTGACCCCCTATTACGGCGCCGACTGCCCGGTGATCATCGCCTACCGCGCCACCTGGCCGGACGAGCAGTATATCCCCACGACCCTTGCGGACATGCGTGCCGCCGCCCGGGAATCCAAGATCACGCGCACCGCGCTGGTCTTCGTCGGCCCGGTCTTCGGCGCCAACAGTTTTCGCGACAGCCGGCTCTACGACGAGAGCTACGCCCATATCCTGCGCAACAAGGGCAAGAAGAAGAAGAAGCGTCAGGAGGCCGGTTCGTGAATCACCACGAGCGCGGCATCGACGCTCGCCACTTCGCGGGCCGGCGGCAGGGCCGGCCGGGCGACCATGTGGGTTTCAAGCCCCAGCTCGGCCGCGGCGTCGATCTTGGCGCGCGTCTGCCTGCCCCCGGCATTCTTGGTGATCAGGTGCGTGATCCGATGCGCCTGCATCAGCGCCTTTTCCCCTTCATGGGTGAAAGGCGGCCGCGCCAGAAGAAGCTGCGCGTTGGCGGGCAGGGGGTCGAGCGGCGGTTCGATCAGCCGCACAAGGAACCCCGCACCCGTCCGCTGTCCCAGCGTTTCCAGCGCCTCGTGTCCCGTGGTCACCAGCGCCCGCGCCCCCTCGGGTACGGCGGCGAGGGCCTCGGCGACGCTGTCGAAATCCTGCCAGGCGGCCCCGGCGGGCCGCGTCCATTCCGGCCTCATCAGCCGGATGAGGGGAAGGGCGGCCGCCTGCGTCGCGGTCACGATCTGGCCCGACATGCGCGCCGCATAGGGGTGCGTGGCATCGACAACGGTGTCCGGGCGCGTCTCGTCGAGATAGGCCTTCAGCCCCTCCACGCCGCCGAACCCGCCCCGGTGCACCGCGCCCTCGGGCATGAGCGGCGCCGCCGTGCGCCCGGCGAGCGAGGTGGTGACATCGTCCCCCGCCGCGACGAGGGCTTCCGCCAGCGCCCGGGCTTCCGCCGTGCCGCCGAAGATCAGGACCCGCATCGCTCACGCCTCCGCAACGATGGCGCCGTCGCGCGCCGTGATCAGGATGCCCACGGCGACATCCGCATCCCTGAGCGTGTTTCGCGCCGTCTCCCGGGCCGCTTCGGCGACCGCCTGCGCCAGGGGCAGCCCGGCGGCTGTCGCCAGGTCGAGGACTTCCTTCGCCGTGTTCGCATCCCGCGCCTGCGCAACGAGGTCGTCGGAGGCACCGAGCTGCCCGAGCATGCCGGCGAGCCCCTCCATGTCGACGGTCGAGCGCGCCGAATGCAGGTCCAGCGCCCCTTGCGCCAGCTTGGTCAATTTGGCGAATCCGCCCGCGATGGTCACGCGCGGCACCGGGTTCCGCCGCAGGTATTTCAGCAGCCCGCCGGCGAAATCCCCCATGTCGAGATAGGCTTCTTCCGGCAACTCCAGCCGCGCTCGGGCCGCGCGCTCGGAAGCATCGCCGGTCGCGCCCACGACGTGATCGAGCCCCATCGCCCGCGCCACGTCGATCCCGCGCTGGATGGAGTGGATCCACGCCGAGCAGGAATAGGGCACCACGATCCCCGTCGTCCCGAGAATGGAAATCCCGCCGAGAATGCCGAGACGGGGGTTCCACGTCTGTTTCGCGATTCTGTCGCCTTCGGGAACGGAAATCGTGATGGCGATGTCCGGCGCGACACCGTGGACGGCGCACAACTCTTCCACCACCTCGGTCATCATGCGCCGGGGCACGGGATTGATCGCCGGTTCCCCCACCGGCAGCGGCAGCCCCGGCTTGGTGATCGTGCCCACGCCTGCTCCGGCGTGAAATGTCACCCCGCTTCCAGCAGCGCCCCGCGCCACCCGCGCGATGATCGTCGCCCCGTGCGTGACGTCCGGATCGTCCCCGGCATCCTTGACGACGCCCGCTTCAGCCCAGCCATCTCCGGCCGCCTCACGGGCGAGGGCGAATCCGGGCGCCTGTCCGCTGGGCAGGGTGATGGTCACCGGGTCGGCGAAGCCGTCGCCCAGAAGCGCTCCCAGCGCGGCCTTCGCCGCCGCGGTGGCGCACGCACCGGTGGTCCAGCCGCGCCTGAGCTGGCTGCCTTCTCCCGCTTCGTGTTGATCCGGCCCGGTCATGGTGCTGATGTATACGGGCCATTGCGTGACCAGAACAGGGGGAGCCGATGTTCGGCTGGCTGAAAAAGCGCCGCGCCCGCGCGCACTTCGCCCGGCTCGACGGTGCCGGCTTTCCCGAATTTGCCCCGGGAAGCGTCTGGCTTGTCGGCGCGGGCCCCGGTGCGCCGGGCCTCATCTCGCTTCTGGGGTATCACGCCATCGGCGCGGCCGACGTCATCGTCTATGACGCGCTGGTCTCCAAGGATCTTTTGGCCTATGCGCAACCCCATGCCGAGGCGATCTACGCCGGCAAGCGCGGCGGCAAGCCGTCCGCCAGGCAGTCCGACATCACCCTGCGCATCGTCGAACTGGCGCGGGCGGGTAAGCGCGTCCTGCGCCTGAAGGGCGGCGATCCCTTCATGTTCGGCCGCGGCGGCGAGGAGGCGGGCGCATTGCGCCGGGCCGGCGTTCCCTTCCGTATCGTGCCCGGCATCACCGCCGGGGTGGGCGGGCTCGCCTACGCCGGGATACCGGCCACTCACCGCGATGCCAATCACGCCGTGATCTTCCTCACCGGCCACGACGAAAGCGGCACCGTCCCGCAGGCCGTCGACTGGCCGGCCATCGCCAACGCCGCGCCGGTGATCGTGATGTACATGGCGGTCAAGCATCTCGGCTCCATCGCCGAAAAGCTTGTTGCCGCCGGGCGCGATCCGCAGGACAAGTTGTCCATCGTCTCCAACGCAGCGCTGCCCGACCAGTCGGTGGTCGCGGCCACGCTGGGCGAGGCCGATGCGCTGGCGCGGCGCAGTGACATCCCGACACCCGCCATCGTCGTGCTCGGCCCGGTCAACGATTTCCGGTCGGTCCTCGACTGGTACGACGACTCGCTGAGGGGCAACCGCTTTGGCTGATTCGGGCCTTGTCATCGCCGCCCCGCACTCGGGCGCCGGCAAGACGCTGGTCACCCTCGGCCTCGCCCGCGCGCTGGCCGACTCGGGGCTCGTGCTGGCTCCCGCCAAGACCGGCCCCGACTATATCGATCCCGCCTACATCGCCCGCGCTGCCGGCGCGCCTTGCGTCAATCTCGACCCCTGGGCCATGCCGCCGGACGCTCTCCGGGGTCTCGCCGCCAGCCATTCCGGCAATGCGGACATGCTCCTCGTCGAGGGTGTGATGGGCCTGTTCGACGGTGCCGCCGGCGGCGGCGGGGCGACGGCCGACTGCGCCGCCGCTCTGGGCCTGCCGGTCGTGCTCGTCGTCGACTGCAGCCGCATGGCCCAGTCCGTCGCCGCGCTGGTCTCCGGCTTCGCCCGTTTCAGGGACGACGTGCATCTCGCCGGCGTCATCCTCAACAAGGTCGCCAGCGCCCGCCACGAGACCATGCTGCGCGATGCGCTGGCGCCGGCCGGCATCCCCGTCCTCGGTACCCTCCATCGTGCCACCACCTTGCGCGTTCCCAGCCGTCACCTCGGTCTCACCCTGCCCGGCGAAATCGCCGACGCCGACCGCATGATCGCCGAGGCGGCGAAGGCGATCGCGGCGGCAATCGACCTCGATTCCGTCAAGGCAGCGGCCCAACCGCCCCTCACGGGGGCAACTCCGAAACACCTCCCCCCGCTCGGCCAGCGCATCGCCATCGCCCGCGACGCCGCCTTCGCCTTCATCTACGAACATTTCCTCGCAAGCTGGTATGCCGCGGGCGCCGAGCTGAGTTTCTTCTCGCCCCTCGCCGGCGAAGCCCCGGCGGCCGACGCCGATGCCATCTTCCTGCCCGGCGGCTACCCCGAACTGCACGGCCCCGTTCTTGCCGCCGCCGGCACTTTCCGCGCCGGCCTCGAAGCCGCCCGGGACGCGGGTGCGCTGATCTACGGCGAATGCGGCGGCTACATGGTTCTGGGGCGGAGCCTGACCGATGCCGAGGGGCACACCCATGAGATGGCGGGCCTGTTGCCCCTCGACAGTCATATCGACCGGCCCCGGCGCGTTCTCGGCTATCGCCGCTTGACCCACACCACGGCACTCCCCTGGCCTGCGACGCTGGCCGGGCACGAATTCCACTATTCCTCCGGTGCTGCCACCGGCTTGTCCCCGCTGTTCACGGCGACCGACGCGACAGGCGCGGAGCTGCCCGTCATGGGCGCCGCCGACGGTCGGGTGATGGGTTCCTATGCCCATGTCATCGCGGAGCTGGTGCGATGACGCGCGCCCTGATGATCATGGGTACCGGCTCGGACACCGGCAAGTCGCTGCTGGTCGCCGGTCTGTGCCGGGCCTTTGCGCGGCGCGGCCTCAAGGTTGCCCCGTTCAAGCCGCAGAACATGTCGAACAACGCCGCCGTCACGGTGGATGGCGGCGAGATCGGCCGCGCCCAGGCCCTGCAGGCGCGCGCCGCGCGACGGGACCCGGAAACCGCGATGAACCCGATCCTGCTCAAGCCCGAACACGAAACCGGCGCCCAGGTGGTGGTGCGCGGCCGGCGCGTCGCCTCGATGAGCGCGCGCGATTATTTCAAGACGCGGGCGCAGTACATGCCCGATGTTCTCGGGGCTTTTCAGGAGCTGATGGCAACGACCGATCTCGTCATCGTCGAGGGAGCGGGCAGCGCCTCCGAGGTCAATCTCAGGGGCAACGATCTGGCGAATTTCGGCTTCGCCCGCGCCGCCAAAGTACCGGTGATCCTGGCCGGCGACATCGAACGCGGCGGCGTCATCGCCGCGCTGGTGGGCACTCTCGCCGTTATCGATCCCGGCGACGCGGCGATGATTGCTGCCACGCTCGTCAACAAGTTCCAGGGCGATCCGGCCCTGTTCGCTGACGGCCGGCGCCTGATCGCCGAGCGCACTGGCCGGCCCTGCCTGGGTCCCGTCCCCTTCTTTCCCGATGCAGCGAAACTGCCGGCCGAGGACGTTCTCGGCCTCGACAGCGCCCCCCGTGAAAGCGACGGCCCGTTCAGGATCGCCGTGCCGCGCCTCGGGCGTATCGCCAATTTCGATGACCTCGATCCCCTGCGCGCCGAGCCGGGCGTTCGCGTCGACATCGTCGCGCCCGGCACCCCCATCCCGCGCGACGCGGACCTTGTGATCCTGCCGGGCTCCAAGGCCACCCGGGCCGATATGGACGCGCTGCGCGCCGAGGGCTGGGATATCGATATTCGCGCCCATGTCCGGGCGGGCGGTGCGGTTCTGGGTATTTGCGGCGGCTACCAGATGCTCGGCCATGAGATCGCGGACCCCGATGGCATCGAGGGGGCTCCAGGCGACACGCCCGGCCTCGGTCTGCTCGATGTGAAAACGGTCATGGGGCCGCGCAAACAGTTGCGCGCCGAGAACGCCCGGTCGGCGGCGGGTGATCTCCCGCTCACCGGCTACCACATGCACATGGGCGAAACCGGCGGCCCGGACCGGGCCCGTCCCTTCGCCCATATCGAGGGCGCACCCGAAGGGGCGGTCGCGGCGAGCGGTCGGGTGATGGGCACCTATCTGCACGGCCTGTTTGCCGCCGACGCCTTCCGCCGCAGCTTTCTCGAGGGCCTGGGGGCGACGGCCGATCGGGCGCTCGACTACGAAGCCGGTATCGATGCCGTGCTCGACGATCTGGCCGCTCACCTCGAAACGCATCTCGATCTCGATGCCCTCATCGGTCTCGCCGGCGAGGTCGGCCCCGCATGACCCCGGTCATCGCCACGCTCGCCATCCTTCTCGAGGCACTGTTCGGCTATCCCGCGGCCGTGCAGCGCCGGATCGGGCATCCCGTCGAGTGGATGGGCGCTTTCATCGCCTTTGCCGACACGCGCTGGAACAGCGATCACACACCCCCCGCTTCGCGCCGCCGGGCCGGCATCGTGATGATCGGTGTTCTGTGCGCCGTCACGGCGTTGATTGCCGTCGCCATCGTCCTGCTGCTGCGAACGATCCCTTATGGCTGGCTCGGCGAGGCCGTGATCGCCTCGGTCTTTCTCGCCCAGCGCCAGCTTGCCGAATCGGTGCGGGCCGTTGCCGAGGGGCTTGATGTCTCGCTCCGGCGCGGGCGGCAGGCGGTCAGCCACATCGTGGGGCGCGACACCACCGGCCTCGACGAGCCGGAAATCTCCCGCGCCGCCATCGAGACCCTTGCCGAGAACGCTTCGGATGGCGTCATCGCGCCGCTGTTCTGGCTCCTGCTCCTCGGCCTGCCGGGCATCGCCGTCTACAAGGCGATCAACACCGCCGACTCCATGGTGGGGCACCTCAACCAGCGCCACGGCGATTTCGGTTTCGCCAGCGCACGGCTCGACGATTGGGTCAACTGGGTGCCGGCCCGCATCACCGCAGGACTGTTCTGTCTCGCTGCGCTTGTCGTCCCCGGCGCCAATGCTCTCGCCGCCTGCAGGACGGCACTGCGCGATGCGCGGGGCCACGAATCGCCCAACGCCGGCTGGCCCGAGGCGGCGATGGCCGGGGCTTTCGGGTTCGGCCTCGGCGGGCCGCGATCCTATCAGGGCACCACGCTCAGGCTGCCAATGATGGGCAAGGGGCGCCGCCATCTCGGCCCCGCCGATATCCGCCAGGCGCTGCGGCTCTATGGCGCGGCGGGCATCGCGACCTTCGCGGTGGTGGCCGGCCTGTCCGTGCTCGTTCTGATCTAGAGCGCGTCCAGAAAAGTGGCACCCACTTTTTCGGTTCGGACGCGCGACAAAACAAAGACTTGAGGGTGTCGGGCTGAATACAATTCAGCACGACACGCTCTGAGCCGTCTCAATCGAGAAGCGGCGGCGAGCCCTTCATCGTCAGCGGCAGGCCAGCGGCGACGAAATAGACATCCGAACACACCCCGGTGAGCCGCTGATGGGCCCACCCCGTGAGATCGCGATAGGCGCGCGCGAGCTTGTTGTCGGGCACGATGCCCAGCCCTACCTCGTTGGAGATCATGAGCACGCGCGTATCCTCGATCACATCGAGCGCGTCCACCAGATCGTCGACCGCCTTGGTCACGTCGCGCTCTGCCCCGAGAAGATTGGATATCCACAAGGTGAGACAATCCACCAGGATCACGTCGTGCTCGATCGCCGCGCGCTCGATGGCCTCGGCCAGTTCCACCGGTTCCTCGACCGTGACGAATCGCCCCTCGCGCTGGCGGCGATGGCTGGCGACGCGCGCCGCCATCTCCTCGTCGAGCGCTTCGGCGGTGGCCAGATAGGCGGGGTTGTGCGCAAGGCGCGTCGCCAGGCGTTCTCCAAGGGCGGTCTTGCCCGACCGGGCCCCGCCCAGAATGAGGACGTGATCTGTCATGCACCCTCCCGACTTCACGATCGCACGGCTTTGAACAATGCATCCGCATGCAAGCGTCCGCAAGGCGTTACTCGGCTCAAAACTCCCTTTGTGCGGGGCTTTTACTATGCGGAGTTTGGCATTATGGTCCGCCCGACTTCAGGCCCGATGTGAAACCGATTGGTGGAAATCACCTCGTGACAAAATACTTCATTGGCGTCGACGGCGGGGGCACCAAGTGCCGCATGCGGCTGGCCGGTGCCGATTTGCGCACCCTTGGCGAGGCGGTCACCGAAAGGCCGTCCAACCTGCAGGTCCGCAACGGCGACGCGGCCTACGATGCCGTGCGCGAGCTGACCGACAAGGTGTTCAAGGACGCGGGGATCGATATCGGTGAGGCCGCGAACGCCTCCGCATGCCTGGGCATGGCCGGCGGGCGGTTGCGCGCGGCGCGCGAGTCGTTCGCCGATCGCGATTTCCCCTTCGCCAACCTGAAGGTCTATGACGACATCGACATCGCCCGCGCCGGCGCGCATGAGGGCGAGGACGGCGCCGTGCTCATCGTCGGCACGGGTTCGGCCGGGCTTGGCCAGATCGGCGGCGAACGCTACCAGGTCGGCGGCTGGGGATTCCATGTCGGTGACGCCATGTCGGGCGCGATCCTGGGGCGCGAGCTGTTGCGCCGCAGCCTGCTCGCGCACGAGGGGCTGATCCCCGGCTCCCCGCTCACGCGTGCGGTCATGGCCGAGTTCGACGACGATCCCGATACCATGATGGCATGGTCGTTCGACAATCCCGACGCGCACAGGGCGCTCGAGGACAGCCTGCCCGACGGCAAGACGGTCGATCATCCCGTCCCGGCCCGCCCCGCCGATTACGGCGAGTTCGTGCCCCTGTTTTTCGAGCATTACGAGAAGGGCGACGCCATTGCCCGGGAACTCATGCAGTTCGAGATGACGGCGATCGACGAATACGTTCACTGGTTCATGGCGCGCGGGGCCAGGGCCATCGCCTTTGTCGGCGGCTTCGGCACGCGGTTGCACCCCATGCTCCGCGAGCGTTATGGCGACCTCATCGTCAAACCCAAATCCGAGCCGCTGCACGGCGCGCTCATTCTGGCGCGCCAGCTCTTCGGCGACGCCTGAGACTTCCATCGGCAAGGAGACCTCTAAGTGTCCACCAGCTCACGCATCATTCCGGTCAAGCCGTTCGACTATGTCGTGTTCGGCGCCACCGGCGACCTGACACGGCGCAAGCTGATCCCGGCCCTCTATCACCGCTTCTATGACGGCCAGTTCGACGAGCGCTCGCACATCATCGGCGTGTCGCGCACCAGCTGGGACGACGACAAGTTCCGCACCGTCGCGCGCGACGCGGTCATGGAATTCGTCGAGAAATCCTTCCACGACAAGAAGATCATCGAGAAGTTCGTCTCCTGTTTCTCCTACGTCCAGAACGACGTGATGAACAAGCAGGGCTGGGCCGAACTGCGCGAGGCGCTGCGTGAGGACGAGGAGGTCGTACGGGCCTTCTATCTCGCGGTGGCGCCCGACATATTCGAGCCGATCTGCACCTATCTCAGCCAGCGCAACTACTGGCGCCCGAGCGCCCGCGTGGTGGTCGAGAAGCCGCTGGGCCACGACCTGCAGTCCTCGATCGAGATCAACAATGCCGTCGCGGATGTGTTCAGCGAGGATCAGGTCTACCGGATCGACCACTATCTGGGTAAGGAAACGGTCCAGAACCTCCTGGCGCTGCGCTTCGCCAACACCATGTTCGAGCCGATCTGGAACTCGGCGCATATCGATCACGTCCAGATCACCGTCGCCGAATCGGTGGGCGCCGGCGCACGCGGCTACTACGACGAGTCAGGCGCCCTGCGCGACATGGTGCAGAACCACATTCTCCAGCTCCTCTGCCTGGTAGCGATGGAGCCGCCCGCCTCGGCCGATGCCAACGCGCTGCGTGACGAAAAGCTCAAGGTCCTGAGATCGCTCAAGCCGATCTCGGGCGACAAGGTGGGGCGCGCTACCGTACGCGGCCAGTACAAGGGCGTTGCCTCCGAGAATACGGCCGTCGCCGGTTACCAGGAGGA
>CAZNHG010000065.1:0-13840 GCA_964572555.1 uncultured Devosiaceae bacterium
AAGCACGGCGCAACCATATTCGCGGGAAAGGCGGGCCTCGGCCCGCCTTTTCTTTTGAGACGGGCATGCGCGTTGGTGTAGGCTCCGTTCCGTGCCATTCCGGCACATCGATCTTGCGAGGAAGCGGACATGTCCCTCAAAGTCGAGCTCAAGCCGAACGAGAAACTGATCATCGGCCAGTGCGTCATCACCAACTCCGACCACCGTGCGCGGCTCTATATCGACGGGCAGGCGCCCATCCTGCGCGAGAAGGACATCCTGACGCCCGAAACCGCGGATACGCCGGCCAAGCGCATCTATCTGGCCGTGCAGATCATGTACCTCGACGACGATATCCAGCGCCTGCAGAACGAGTACTTCGAGATGGTCAACGACGTGGTGCGGGCGGCGCCGTCCACCACGCCGCTCATCGACGCAATAAATAATGATATCTTAACCGGTTCCCTCTACAAGGCACTGAAGTCGGCAAAAAAACTCATTGAGTATGAGAGGGGGCTCGTCGATGCAGCAAAACGCGGCACTGGCATATCAGCAGACAGCTCAACAGACGGCGGCGCCGCGTGACCTGGAAGCCAGCCTTCTGTCGCGCTCGGCCGGCCGCCTGCAGCGCCTGAGCGACAACTGGGACGAGGATCGTACCGATCTCGCCGACGCGCTCGAGTTCAACTACAAGCTGTGGACCGTGTTCATGACGTCCTGCGCCAAGGACGACAATCCGCTGCCCGAGGCCATCCGCCAGAACATCGCCAATCTCGGCATGTTCGTGCTCAACCACACGCGTGAAATCCACGCCGCCCCCGCTGCCGCGAAGCTCGGCGTGCTGATCAACATCAACCGCGAAATCGCCGCCGGCCTGCGCACCCAGCCGGAAGCCGCCGCCCAGTAGGGCCAGCGCGGCGCCCCGGGGCACCGTGCGGCGATCATTATTCGACTCTATCGGGAAAAATGGTGGGCCCGGAGGGACTCGAACCCCCAACCAGACCGTTATGAGCGGTCGGCTCTAACCAGTTGAGCTACAGGCCCTTGCCCCGAAGCAAGGCTCCCGGCTTTTAGCAAACCGTGCCTGACGGGCAAAGGGAAAAGACCTCTCAGGCCACAAGCTCGGTGTCGAACCCACGCAAGCCCACCCTGGCCTTGAGGTCCGCCTTGCAGAAGGCGTGCAGGAAGCAGGTCTGTTCCGCCATGTCGAGCGCCGTTTGGGCGAACGTGTCGTCCTCGCCGGAATAAAGATGCACATGCGTCTCGATCGGGTCGGCCTCCCCCGCCTTGCCAGTGCCGCCGGACGCACCGCCGAGCGAGAAATGGGCATCCTGAATGATGCGGTAGGCCGTCAGTGGCTTCTTGACGATGCTGGCGTAGCGCCCGAACTGGGTCATGAAACAGAACCCGATGCCGGCCGCGATATAGCTCGCCGCATCCGGCGCGTGGCTGGTTCCATCCTCCCCGCATTCATCGGACAGGAACCGGAAGACGCTGCCATGCGGGTTATAGAGATACTGCACGATCTCCTTTTGCCCGTCGGGCCTCAGCGTGCAGAACACGCGCACGTGCAAAAGGCGATCCTGCTCCTCGGTCAGTGAACCGCCAGCGCGCGTGACGGTCTCCTCGGTCTCCGGCGTCTTGCGGCCCAAACGCGTGATGAGATCGCCCCAGTCGCCATCGGCGGGCCGGATGGCATCGAAATCCTCCGCAACGTCCGGATGCACCGGCGCCCCCACAGGCAAAGCCCGCTCCGGCGCAATCTCGCGGCCATTGTGCGAGAGGGTGAACAGGCTCTCCTTGTGCCCGCGCATCAGCCCGTTGAGAGGTGAGGCGGCGACCGCATCGTGGACCAGGCCGCGCAGCGTTTCCTGATCGGCATCCGCATCGATCTGTGCTTCGAGGTCGATGTCGCGGGCACCGCCCGTCATCGTGCCGCGCAGGGCCGAGCCCTTCATCGTATAGTAGTTGTCCTGAATGAGCCGGATAGCGCGGATGCTGATGCCGCGCTGCCCGGCGAGCGCCAGCACCTCGTTCATGTACGAGGACACCATGCCCGTCGACAGGAACGACAGTGGACACGGCGCCGTGTCGTGCCCGTCGAGATAGGCGCCCTCGTCGGATGCCAACCGCCAGACCTGCCCGGTACGCGCGGAGCGCACCAGGGCCTCCTTCTGCATCACCGTCAGCGAGCGCACCGCCAGCCGCACGGCCTCGCCCCTGCGGTCGTCCGGCGCAGACAGGAAATCCGCATGGTCCGGATCGACGCGAAAGAACAGCGGCTTGCCGCTCGCCGCGAGCATATCGATGCCCTTGGCCATATTGCCCCTCCTCAAGAAAACGGCCCGCCCGCGGATAGCGGACGGGCCGGAGACGTTAGCCGGCCGAGGTGTAGGCCGTCTTCACCGTTGTGAAGAACTCGGCGGCATAGCGGCCCTGCTCGCGCGAGCCGTAGCTCGAACCCTTCGAGCCGCCGAACGGCACGTGGAAGTCGACACCCGCCGTCGGCACATTGACCATCACCATGCCCGCCTCGGCATTGCGCTTGTAGTGCGTGGCGTATTTCAGGCTCGTGGTGCAGATACCCGAAGAAAGGCCGAACTCGGTGTCGTTGGCCGTCGCCAGCGCCTCGTCGTAGTCCTTCACCTTGATGACCGAGGCCACGGGGCCAAAGATTTCCTCGCGGGAGATGCGCATCTGGTTGGTCGCCTCGGTGAACAGCGCCGGCTGGAGATAGAAGCCCGGCGTTGCGCGCTGCACGAGCCCGCCGCCAGCGGCGAGTTTGGCGCCTTCGGTCTCGCCCACTCCGATGTAGTCGGTATCCTGCTTGAGCTGGCTCTCGTCCACGACCGGGCCGATCTGCGTGCCTTCCTTGAGCGCGTCGTCGACGACGAGATTCTGCACGCGTTCGGTCAGCTTGGCGACGAACTTGTCGTGAATGCCCTCGGTCACGATCAGGCGCGAGGAGGCCGTGCAGCGCTGGCCGGTCGAGAAGAACGCGCCGTTGACCGCGCACTCGACCGCGTTGTCGAGATCGGCGTCATCGAGCACGACGAGCGGGTTCTTGCCGCCCATCTCCAGCTGGAACTTGCGCAGGACCTTCACGCTCGCCTCCGCGACGCGCTGGCCGGTCGCCTGCGAGCCCGTAAAGCTGATCGCCTTGATGTCGGGGCTGTCGAGCAGCGCCTGCCCCACCACGGAGCCGCGGCCCATGACGAGGTTCAACACGCCCTTGGGCAGCCCGGCGCGCTGCAGGATGTCGACCAGCGCCCAGGTGCAGCCCGGCACGAGATCGGCCGGCTTGATGACGACGGTGTTACCGTAGCACAGCGCCGGCGCCAGCTTCCAGGCGGGAATGGCTATGGGGAAGTTCCACGGCGTGATCAGGCCGACAGGCCCCACCGGTTCGCGCGTCATCTCGACACCGAGCCCGGGCCGCACGCTGGGCACGGTCTCGCCGGTCAGGCGCAACGCCTCGCCGGCGAAGAACTCGAAAATCTGCCCGGCGCGGCCCGCTTCGGCGATGCCCTCGGGCAGGGTCTTGCCCTCTTCCTGGCTCAGCAGGCGCCCCAGTTCTTCCTTGCGCGCGAAAATCTCGTGCGCGGTCTTGCTGAGCACCGCATGGCGCTCCATCAGGCCCGAGCGCGACCAACTGGGGAACGCGCCCTTGGCGGCGGCGATTGCGGCTTCGGCGTCCTGTTGGGAGCCGCGCGCGTAAACGCCCACGACCTCGTCGGTGTTCGAGGGGTTGATGTTGTCGGCGCCGTCGCCGTCAACCCACTCACCGTCGATCAGGTTCTTGTGCAGTTCACTCATGAGTTTGCATCCGTTTCTTTGGGAATTGGATTAGGTATGGATCCTACAGCAGGTTCGCCGTGCTGAGATCGCGCATCAGGTGCGAGGCACCATAGGACCACGGCGCGCATTCCGTCGACAGCCGCACCCGGTTTTCCAGCGTGCCAAGGGCCGGTGTCGCGATCGAGACGATATCGCCGGACTTGTGGGTGAACCCCTTGCCGGCACCGCCCCGATCCTGCACCGGCGCGAACATGGTGCCAAGATACAGAACGAACCCGTCGGGATATTGATGGTGCTGCCCCACCGTGGCCGCGACCAGCGATTCCGGTGTGCGCGAAATCTGGCTCATCGAACTCGATCCCTCGAGCGTGAACCCGTCCTCGCCCTCGACCGTCAGGCTGACCTCGGCAGCCTTCACCGCATCGAGCGTGAAAGAGGCATCGAACAGCCGGACGAACGGCCCCAGCGACGCCGAGGCGTTGTTATCCTTGGCCTTGCCCAGAAGCAGCGCCGAACGCCCCTCGACGTCGCGCAGATTGACGTCGTTGCCCAGCGTCGCCCCGACGATACTGCCGGCCGAGGAGACCACCACGGCCACCTCGGGCTCGGGGTTGTTCCAGCTCGAAACGGGGTGCAGCCCCACGTCGGCGCCATAGCCGACCGTCGACATGGGCTGGGACTTGGTGAAGATCTCGGCGTCCGGCCCGATGCCGACCTCGAGATACTGCGACCACACGCCCTTTTCGATCAGCCTGTCCTTGACCGCCATCGCCTCGTCCGAGCCGGGCACGAGCTGGGAAAGGTCCGTTCCGATCAGGCCCGTGATCTCCTTGCGAAGCTGATCGGCCTTCGCGGAGTCGCCCTTGGCCTGTTCCTCGATGACACGCTCGAGCAGGCTGGTCACGAAGGTGACGCCCGACGCCTTGATCGCCTGCAGGTCCACGGGGCTGAGAAGATGCGGCTCGGCGGCCGCCCTGCCCTCGTCCCAACTGTTGGCAAGGGCCGCATCGACCGCGCCCGCCGCCATGCCCGTGGCATTGGCGACATAGCCGGCCGGATCGTCGAACTCGCAGATGTCGCGCACGGTCGGCGCCTCGCGCGCCGTGATATCGACGAGCGTGCCGTCGCGAACCGTGACCACCCGGGGATAGTCGTAGCCGGGCAGCATCGCCCGGCCCACGAGAACGCCGCCATCGGGTAGTGCAGAACCGTGTGCCATCGTCATCCTCCCGCAACTGGCATGTTAGTGCCAAACACGGGCTGAGTAACGCACCGGCTCTGCCCATGCAAGCTGGTGCGGCGAAAACCTTTGCGGAGCGTTCATGTGCCTGCCGTAAATCCGTCGCATTGGCTTTTCATGTCAGGTGCCAGTTCATTCAAGGGAGTTTTCCATGCATCGCATCATTCGATTTGTTCCCGCCCTGGCGCTTTTCGCCATGCCCGCCGCGGCCTTCGCGCAGCAGGCACCCCAGACCGCTGAAATCCACATGCAGGGAACGGGCGAGGTTACCGCCGGGCCGGACATGGCTCACATCACCTCGGGCGTTACCACCCAGGCCGAAACCGCGCGCGAGGCGCTCGACGCCAACAACGCGGCGATGAGCAATCTCGTGGACGTGCTGACAGAAGCCGGCATCGCCGAACGCGACATCCAGACCTCCAATTTCACCGTCCAGCCGCAATACGTCCACTCCGACGAGCGCGACGCTGACGGCTTCACCAGGCCGCCCCGGATCTCCGGCTACCAGGTATCGAATTCCGTGACGGTACGCGTGCGCGAGCTCGACGATCTCGGCGCGGTGCTCGACCAGGCGGTCACCGTCGGCGCGAACACCATCAACAACGTCTCGTTCGACCTGAGCGACCCCGGCGACGTGCTCGACGAGGCGCGCAGGATGGCGCTCGAAGACGCCACCCGCAAGGCCGAACTCTATGCCGAGGCGGCGGGCGTGAGCCTGGGGCGCATCCTCAACATCTCCGAGCGGACCGGCCAGCCGCCCCGGCCCATGATGCGAGATATGGCCGTCGAAGCCGCGTACCAGTCGGCCGTACCCGTGCAGAGCGGCGAACTGACCCATTCAGTCTCGGTCGACGCGCGCTGGGCCATTGCGCAGGACGCGGCCGGCACCGACTAACCCATCAGAGCCTGGTAGAGCATACGCAGGCCCACGACCACCAGGAACACCGCAAACGCGCCCTTGAGCTGTTTCTGATCGAGCCGGTGCGCCAGCGATGCCCCCAACGGGGCGACGAAGCTGGCCACCGCGCCGATCAGGATCAGCGCCGGCAGGTTCACAAACCCGATGCTGAGCGGCGGGCGCCCCGCTTCGGCCCAGCCGGAGATCACGAAGCCAAGGGCGCCGGGAACCGAAAGCATGACGCCCAGCGCGGCGCTGGTGCCGACCGCCTTGTGCATGGGATGCCCGAAGGCCGCGAGCGTCGGCACGCTCAGGGAGCCTCCGCCGATCCCCATCAAAGCCGAGACGTAGCCCACGATCGCCGCCATGATGCGGTGCGTGGTGGCCGAGCCGCTGAACCGCGCCATCAGCCGCCGCTGCACGGGCAGGACAACGTTAAGCGCCACGAACAGCGCAACGACACCGAAGATGATGCGCAGGACGTCGCCGGTGTACAGGCCGGCCATCAGCCCGCCGAGAAGCGATGCACCGACGATGAACGGTGCCCAGAGCTTGAGCACGTCCGTCATCACCGCACCGCGGCCGTGGTGCGCGCGGGCGCTCATCGTACCCGTGGCGATGATGACGGCGAGCGACGTGCCCACCGCGACGTGCTGATAGACGCCCGCGTCGTATCCCATGAGATCGAAGGCCAGCGCCATGGCCGGCACCATGACGATGCCGCCCCCGACGCCCAGAAGCCCCGCTATCAGGCCGGCCACGGCCCCGGCCGCCAGCAGCCCGAGGGCCAGCGGCACATAACTCATCAACTCCGTCACGCTATCGCTCCCCCTGGGCAGCCTCCGCCCGTATCAGAATGTCGGTTACCTGCGCGCGCCGCTCGGCTGGACTGGAACACACCACGTCGAGCGGACGCTTGCCCTCCGGCCCCGTGGCCATCGCGTTCGCGCCGACGTCGAGCAGCAGGGTGACCATGGCGATGTCACACCAGCTCGCCGCGTTCTGCAAGACGGTGCGCCCCTCGGCCGAGCGCGCGTTCGGATCGGCCCCGGCCTCGAGGAGCTGCCTGGCAACGTCCACGCCACCGCGCGGCCCCGAGGCGACATAAAGCAGCGGATCGCCATCGCGTGTCTTCTGGCCCGGATCGCCGCCTTCCGCGAGATAATCGGCCACCTTCTCCGTCTCGTTGAGCGCCACCGCGGAAACGATCGGGTCGTTGGACTGGCGCGGCTGACACGCGGCGAGTGCGACACCCGCCAGCAACAGCGCGGCGAAGGTTGCCGGACGCATCGTCACTCTCCCGACAGGTGCAGCACGACCTGACGGTCGTGCGCGCGGGCGCGGTGCTCGAACAGATAGATGCCCTGCCACGTCCCCAGTACCATGCGCCCGTCGGCCACAGGTATGCCGATGGACGTCTGGGTGAGCGCGGTCTTGATATGCGCAGGCATGTCGTCGGGCCCCTCGAGCGTGTGAATCAGCCAGTCCATGCCCTCGGGCACCGTCCGGTCGAAATAGCCCTTGAGATCGGTCTGCACGTCCGGGTCGGCATTCTCCTGAATCAACAGCGAACAGGAGGTGTGCCGGCAAAATACCGTCACCAGCCCCGTAGCCACGCCGGTGCCGTCAACGAAGTCGTGCACGGCGGAGGTGAACTCGTACAGCCCCTGCCCCCGCGTCGTCACATTCAGGACCTTCTGTTCATGTCGCATTCAGTTCCACACCTCTATGACCGCGCGCGCACATTAGCCCCAACAGTTGGATCGTCAACACGCGACGTTGCGCCATCATTCTGTCGCACAACGGTCCTGTTCAGGTCGCAATCCCGGTAAATACTGTGCGCAATCAACTGAATACGGGGAGATACCATGACGTTACGCGAAAAACTCTTGGCCGGCACGGCCGTGGGCATGCTGGCGCTCGCGCCGCTGCCGGCGCAAAGCCAGGAAACGCCTCCCGCTCTTCGCGCAGCCTATGAGAACTACGCAAGCGCGCGCCTGGCGTTGACCGATGCCGCGTCCTCCGGCGCAGACGCCACCGCCCAGGCCGAAGCGGCCATGGCCGCGCGTGCGGAACTGGAGGCAGCCTGCGCCGAAACGGGCACACCCGATCTGGCCACATGCCTCGAACAATACATCCCCGCTGGCCAGCGCCTGCCCAACGACCTGGACCCGATCGAGGTGCCCGAGGAACCCGAAGCCCAGCCGGAGCAGGAATCGCAAACGCTGACCGACGAGGCCGGCGAGATGGTCGAGCAGACCGAGGAAATGGTCGAAGAGATCATTCCGGGCGGCGAAGAGGAGCAGCCGGCCGAGGCGCAGGCCGAAGGTGAAGTACAGGCGGAACCCGAAGCCGCTCCCGAACCGGAGGCAGCTCCAGAACAGCAACAGGCGGCCGAAGCCCCGTCCACGCCTCCTGAACTCGCGGCCGCCTATCAGAACTACGCGAGCGCCCTGATCGCGCTGAACGAGGCCTCCTCGTCCGGCGGCGACGTTGCCGCGCAGGCAGAGGCGGCCATGGCCGCGCGTGCCGAGCTGGAATCGGTGTGTCAGCAGGTCGGTACGCCCGATCTGGAAACCTGCCTGAACGAGTACATCCCGGCGGAAAACCGACTGCCCAACGACCTCCAGCCGATCGCGGCGCCCGAACCCGAGCCGGCGCCCGAGGAAACCGGAACGCCAGAGCAGGAGGCGGATTCGGACGAAGCGCCGCAGCCTGAACCCGCGCCGGAGGATGGACAGGC
Organism: uncultured Devosiaceae bacterium; assembly: GCA_964572555.1. Taxonomy (GTDB): domain Bacteria; phylum Pseudomonadota; class Alphaproteobacteria; order Rhizobiales; family Devosiaceae; genus CAZNHG01. Next base: position 8,659 of record CAZNHG010000065.1, read on the forward strand.
CGAAGAGCAGTCCGGCGATCAGCAGATGACCGAGGAGCAGGCTCCGGAAGCGGGAGTTGAAACCCAGGTCGAAGGCGAAGCCGGGGCCTCCGAAGAAGGCATGATCGAGGAAGTGGTCCCGGAGACGGCGGAAGATATCGCCGAAGACGAGGTCGCGCCCCTCCTCGACAGCGCCAAGGACGCCATCTCGGCCGCGACCGGAGGCGATGCTCAGGCCGAAGCGACCACAGAGGAGCAGTCAGCTCCCGAGTCCGGCGTAACGGCCGAGGAACAGGCCGATGCTGAGGCTGAAACTGAAACCACCTCCGGCGAGGAGCAGCAGGCCGCCGAACAAACCGCCCCGCCCGAAACCGACAGCGAAGCCCAGACGGAAGCCGTCGTCGAGGTCCAGTCCATCGAATCCATCGAGGCCGAACAGGGCCAGGTGATCGATCCGGACTCCAACGGGCAGAACATCCGGCGCGCCATCCCCGAAGGGGCCCGCGTGGTCGATGACCGGGACGACAACGACAACCGCATCGTTCTGCAGATCAACAACCAGTTCGTCGTCCAGAACGAGGACCGCTCGCGCCTGGCGCGTGGAGGCGGCTCGCGTACGATCGAGGAGCTGCCCCGCGGCCGCACGCGCGAGACCATCGAACGGCCCAATGGCGTGCGCGTGGTGACGATCTACAACCGCTACGGGGACGTCGTTCGCCGTTCGCGCTTCACCCCGGACGGGCGTGAATACGTGCTGGTCTATGTCGGCGAAGAAAGGCGCGACGACCTCCGCTACTGGGAGAACCCCGGCGCGGACCTGCCGCCGCTGCGTCTCGACATACCGGCGCGCGAGTACGTCCTGGACGCGGAACAAGCCAACGAGGACGAGCTCGTGCAGTTCCTCGGCCGGCCACCCGTCGAACGCGTGGAACGGCTGTATTCGGTCGACGAAGTCAAGCGCTCCGCCCGCATCCGCGACATGATGCGGCGGCTCGAGATCGGCAATCTGACCTTCGACACCGCCGAGGCCAGCATCGCGCCGGGCCAGGTTACGGCCCTGACCGATCTCGCTGACGCCATGATCCGCATGATCGACCGGAATCCGGCCGAGACCTTCCTCGTCGAGGGCCACACGGACGCCGTCGGTGACAGCGTCTACAATCTCGAGTTGTCGGACCGGCGCGCCGAGACGGTCGCCATCGCGCTGACCGATGTGTTCGGCATCCCGCCCGAGAACATCGCCACACAAGGCTATGGCGAGCGCTACCTCAAGGTTCGCACGGAACAGGCGGAGCGCCTCAACCGGCGCGTAACGGTGCGGCGGATCACCCCGCTGGTCACGCCGGTGGCCCAGCAGTGATTAAGGCCTGCTAATGCACAGCGAAAATGGGGGCGTCATAGACGCCCCCATTTTTCATGCAGCCCTGCCCGGCCATATCAAGCGCCGAGATATTTGTTCACGAAGGTTCCGATCTTGCCGAAGGCCTCCTCAGCCTCGGGAATGTCCGGCACATACTGGTGCCAGACATGCCACATGCGCGGCCACACATCGAGTTCGACCGGAATGCCCGCTTTCTCCGCATTGGCAGCGAAGGTGCGGGAATCGTCGAGCATCACCTCGATCTCCCCCACCTGGATCAGGGTCGGCGGCAACCGGTCGAGGTCGGCGAACGCTGGAGAAATGATCGGGTTCTCGGGGTCCGCCTCGTCATAGTACCAGGGCGCGATTTCCTGATGCCGTTCAAGCGAGATCGTCGGATCGCTATCGGCGTTGGACTGATAGGTCCCGCCGGAATTCGTCAAATCCAGCCAGGGCGCCACCATCACCAGCGACGAGGGCATCGGCCCGCCCGCTTCCCTGAGCGCCAGAAGCGTGGAGGCGGCCATGCCGCCGCCCGCGCTGTCGCCGCCGATCACGATGCGCCGAGCAGGCACGCCGTCGCTCAGCAGCGCGCCATAGACCGCCAGCGCATCCTGCACCCCCGCGGGGAACGGATGCTCGGGCGCCAGCCGATAGTCGGGCACCAGCACCCGGATGTTGGCCCCGCGCGACAGATAGGCCGCGAACTTGCGATGCGTCGCCGGACTGCCGGCGCTGAACCCGCCGCCATGCAGCAACAGGAACACCGCATCGCTCGTGCATTCGGGGTGGATCACCCACTCGGCCAGAACCCCGCCGGCCTTTACCGCGGACGTCTGCGTACCCTCGGGCAGCACATCGTTCTCGGCGCGCTCATTCCACTCGCGGCGCGACTCCGCGATCGGCGGCCTGGGCGCACCCCTCGCCGCATAAAGTTCTGACAGTATGTGCTCGGCCTCGACACTGGGCACGGGCGAACCCCCTTTTGAATGCTCCGCCGAAAAGACTGTTGTACAAAACCGGTTGAGGCAAGCAAGCGCCAGCCACAGGGTTAGCGCCGGCTGTTAAAGCATATCTTCAGCCGAAGCCACATTTTTCAATGATTTCATGGGAATCCGGCACACGGAGGGCGCGCGGCCCCGGCGCTATTGCGGGAGGCTTTCCACACCCTGCCGCCCCCATGCGGCGGATCGCACGCATAAACGAATCAAGCGCCGGACCTGTCGCGGATTTCCTTGAGCACGTCATGGATCGAGAACAGCACCATCCACAACTCGATGATGATCCGCCACACCAGTACCGCCAGCACACCGCCGATCAGCGCACCGACGACCATGCTGATCGAGGCGAAAGTCGTCGTTTCGGTCGACCCGAGAGACCCCACGAACACGCCGTTGATGACGCCCGCCAGCGTACCCAGGGCGATGACCACAAGGCCAACGTAGTAGATGATGCGGGCAACCTTGGGAAAGACGAAGTCATCCCAGCGAAAGAATAGGTTGAACATGGCAATATTCCTCCGAAATGAACGGAGGAAGCGCTAGCACACCTCTGCAAGGATTACCGGCGCAGGCATGTCGCTGTCCCCGGGTAACTTGAATAACGCTATTGGAACAGGCGCTCGCCCTGCTCGTCGATGATCTGGCGCCCCTTGCTCAGCGTCGAGGCGGCGGCCTGGTCGGCCGAGGGCAGACGGTCGGCGCGAACAAAGGTGTGCACCTTCTGCTCACCGTCGATCTCCTTCTCGATGGCGCCGGACAACTGGAACTCGCTACCGGCCTTCATCTCGATCGCCTTGATCGTGAAGCCCTGATATTCTTCGCTGTCGAGCACCTTCCGCCCGCCGGCGTCCCCATCGCTGTCGCTGCCGCCACCGAACAATTTCTTGAGAAAGGACATGTGACACTCCTGTTTTCGCGCAACCTAGCACGAAGCCGCGACGGCGTCAGGTATCCCGCACAAGATGTTGGCAGAGAAGCGATTTGTCCAAGCGCCCGTTCAACCGCCCGATCTGACAATCCTCCGCAGTGCGGCGATGTGGCGCCCCACCGCCGCCGCTCGTATCGGTCCGCCGTGGCCGAGGTGAAACCGCGTTGCGCCGCTGTCGAGCAGCCCCTGTAGCGAGGCGGCCACGCCTGCAGGGTCTTCCTCGAACGGTGGCCGCTTCGGCCGCCCCGTGAATGCGATGCCGCCCAGCAGAACGCCCGAGGCCAGCAGATCGCCCACGACCACCTCTCCCCCTGACAGGTTGAACGACAGTGATCCCGGCGTGTGGCCCGGCGTCGCTCGCACTGTCCCCGGCACACCGAACCGCACCGTGTCGAGCGTTTCGCCGTCGGCCAGAACGATGTCGGCCGCGAATCCCGGATAAGGCCGCTGCGCGACACCGGTTCTGAGGAACAGACGCCCGAAGGCTCCCGTGGGACAGAATGTCATCTCCGCGTCGCGCGCGCAGAACGGCGCCTCTTGCGCCTGAATCAGGATGGGCGCCCCGGTCAACTCGCGCAACCGGGCAGCATTGCCGGCGTGGTCTATATGGCCGTGCGTAACCACGATCAGGGAAATGTCCGGGAACGAGAGTCCCACCCGCTTGAGGGCGGCGGCAACCTTGTCCTCGCTGCCGGGCAACCCCGTATCGATAAGCACCGCACCATCAGGCGTGTGTGCGATGAAGGCATTGACCATTCCCAGCGGCATGATGGGCACGCGGGTGATGCGGGTGACGGCCATGTCGGGCTCCCTTGAACGGTGGCGACATCGGCATTACTCTGAATTATCAAGGCAGATCAATCCGTTACAAGTAAGTAACGTGGCACATGGGAGAGATGCGACGATGGCTGCGGATAAATTTCCCCGGAGCGGGGTCAATGGTGCGAGTTGTCCGGTCGCCGAAACCATCGCCATGCTGTCGGGCAAGTGGAAACCCCTGATGCTGCACATGCTGGTGACGCGCCCGATGCACTTCGAGGAGATCGTCCGCGCCCTGTCCAAGGTGAATCGCAAGGTCGTCAACGAACAACTCGCACAGCTTTGCGCCGATGGCCTTGTTGCCCGCCAGACATACGACGACGGCCGCCGGCGCGTCAGCTACTTCCTGACAGACAACGGACGCACCCTCGCCCCGATCCTCGAACAGATGCTCGAATGGAGCCAAGCCGCGCAGCAGCTCCAGCTATACGGTAGAGAAGCGCCCCACCAAGGGTGAAGGGGGACACCGGGCGGTGCGAGACAGCCGCACGGGCCAATTCATCCCCGTGCGATCTTCGAAGCAATCCAGAGAGTCCATTTCGAAAGCCGCCAGGGACAACGCAAGTCTTCTGGAGCGTCTTGCCAAGAGGTAGGCGGCATTACCGTGTCGATCTCGCCGACCGGCAAAGGGGCTATGCCGAAGCGCTCGCGTGGCTCAAGTCTCCCATCGAAGTGAAGCCAAGCGGCAAACAATAGACGGTTCTACAAAAAAGGCGGCCCAAGGCCGCCTTTCGCTTAACTGTCGAGGAAGCTCCTCAGCTTCCGGCTGCGGCTGGGGTGCTTGAGCTTTCTGAGCGCCTTGGCCTCGATCTGTCGGATACGTTCGCGGGTCACCGAGAATTGCTGGCCCACTTCCTCGAGGGTGTGGTCGGTGTTCATGCCGATACCAAAGCGCATGCGCAGCACGCGCTCTTCCCTGGGCGTGAGCGAGGCGAGGACCCGCGTGGTCGTCTCGCGCAGATTGCTCTGGATCGCGGAATCGATCGGCTGCACCGCGTTGGCGTCGGGGATGAAGTCCCCCAGGTTCGAGTCCTCCTCGTCGCCGATCGGCGTTTCGAGGCTGATCGGTTCCTTGGCGATCTTGAGAACCTTGCG
>CAZNHG010000066.1:0-13814 GCA_964572555.1 uncultured Devosiaceae bacterium
CGGGACCGCGAGGGCGGCCACGGCCAGCAGGACCAGGAGTCGTTTGGCGATGCGGCGGGTGGACAGGGAGGGGGGTGGGGAGCTCAAGCAGCGTTTCCGTGCTCGGGGGCGGGGGGGGCCTCGCGGGGGGTGACGGCTGGCAAGCCGAGCCGGAGGCAATACCGGCATCATGAAGCAAGGAGGAGAACACCATGATACCCTGGGAAATTCGCGGACGCGAACTAGTTAATTGCAATTGCAACTATGGGTGCCCGTGCCAGTTCAACGCACCCCCGACCCACGGCCATTGTGAAGCGACCGGCGCGATCCTGATCGAGAAGGGCCATTTCGGGGATGTCTCGCTGGACGGCATCAGAATCGCCTTCGTGTTCCAGTGGCCGGGGGCCGTTCACGAAGGGCAGGGGCAGTGCCTGCCCATCGTCGAGGAAAGCGCGACCGAGGAACAGCGGCAGGCATTGCTGAAGCTGATGTCGGGGGAGGAGTCCGATCCGTTCGCCACCATGTTCAACGTCTACGCTTCGACCATGGAGACGGTCCACGACCCCGTGTTCACGAAGATCGACTTCGACGTCGACATCGAGGCGCGCACCGGCCATATCAGGATCGAGGACCTGATCGAAACCGATGCCAAGCCGATCCTCAATCCGGTCAGCGGTGAACCCGCCCGCGCGCGCATCGACCTGCCGGCCGGGTTCGAATACGAGATCGCGGAGGTGGCGAGCGCCTCGTCCACCGTGCGGGGACCGATCCCGCTGGAGTTGAAGGACAGCTACGGCCAGCTCGCTCATCTGCATCTCAACAATCACGGTCCGGTCCGGCAGAAGGCGGCCTGAGGAGATGCCCGACACGGCAACCGAGGCGGTGCTGCGGCGTGATCGCAGTATCGTCGCCGGCGGTCTTGTCGCGATCACGGTGCTGTGCTGGATCTATCTGCTCGTGGGCGCCGGTATCGGTGCGAGTCCGTGGGAGATGAGCGGCATGGCGCCGTCCGGGGGGGACGGCGTTGCGCTGATGCGCTGGACACCCGTCTACTGGGTGCTCATGGTGCTGATGTGGTGGATCATGATGATCGCCATGATGGCGCCGAGCGCCGCACCGACCATCCTGCTCTATGCGCGGGTGCATCGCCACGAGCAGCGGAAGCACAACCTCGCACCGGGCATCGTGCCAACGTCGCTCTTTGCGGGCGGGTATCTTGCCGTTTGGCTCGGCTTCTCAGTGCTCGCCACGGTGCTGCAGTTCATGCTCGAGCAGGTAGGCCTGATGTCCGGCATGACGATGTGGTCGGTGGCCCCGTGGCTGTCGGCCGCCGTACTGGCCGCTGCGGGAATCTACCAGTTCACCCCGATCAAGCAGGCCTGTCTCGCGCAGTGCCGCCGGCCGGCGGATTTTCTTGCCGGGCACTGGCGGCCGGGCCGTTTGGGCGCCTTCCTGATGGGCTGCGACCACGGTGCGTTCTGCGTCGCCTGCTGCTGGGGGCTCATGGGGCTATTGTTCGTAGGCGGCGTCATGAACCTGTTGTGGATCGCGGGGCTGACCGTGTTCGTGCTGATCGAGAAAGTCGTGCCGCGCGGCGAGCGGCTGGCCCGCGTCGCGGGTGCCGGCTGTCTTGTCGCGGCGGTGTGGATCGTCGTTGGCGTGGTCGCCAGCGTTTGAGACGGGGCGGTGAAGCACCGCCCCGATCTCTGCGCCTGCCCCGCCGATCACGCAGCGTTCGTGCCGGCGTTGTCGGGGTTCTCGGCCGCTGGGGGCAGGATTGCCGCCATGGCCGGGTCGCCGATGGCGGCGGATTCGGCTATGCGGCGTGTGGTCCACTGGTAGGCGGCGTGGCTGACGGCCAGGTGGTTGTCGAAGTTCATCACGCTTGCGCCGCGCGGGGCCGGCGGGGTGAGGACGAGGTCGTGTTCGCCGGCGGGGAGGTCGTAGCGCTGGTGGGCCAGCATGGTGCGGAACAGCATGCCGAGGGGCCGGGGGCCGCGCGGCAGGCTCGTGAACGGGTTGATGAGGGTTGCGAGCAATCGCACGCGGCCGGGAATGGCGTCGTAGTCGGAGGTGATGCGTTGTTCGCCGGGCCTGCCGAAATGCACGGCGACGTTGGGGCCGGTCTTGAGGTCCTTCATCGGCGCCAGCGGGGCGTCGTCCATGACGCCGCCATCGACATAGACCGTTCCGTCCTCGTCGATGAAGGGCGGCAGGACGCAGGGGATGGCGCTCGACGCGCGGACGGCCTTCCACAGATGCCCGGTTTCGATCACCTCGGCGCGGCGTTGGGTGAGATTGGTCGCGACCGCGCGGAACGGGCGCCAGCAATCCTCGGTCATTGTGTCGGCGCCATAGGTGTTCCTCAGCGCTTCATCGAACACCTTGTGGTCGAGCAGGGCGTAGCGCGGCAATGTCGGGCGCTTGAAGCTGCGGCTGGCAACGAAGATGTCGTGGGTGCCGGCGTCGAGTTGATCGGCGTCGTAGAGGAAGGAGAAGCCCGCGACCATCGCCGCACCGACGCTGGTGCCGACGAAGGCGTCGAAGGTGACGCCCGCTGCGTTGAACGCGCGGAAGACGCCGATATGGGCGGGGCCGAAGCCGCCGCCGCCACCCGCCACGAAGCCGACGGCCGTTCCGGTGGCGAAGCGGGCCAGGCTTTGAAGATCGACATCGTCCTGCAGCGAGACGTGGTGGTGCATGCCGACCGCGAACCGGCCGAGCCATGCGCGCGTGCCGGAGACCACGCCGGTTCGCCGGGGGTGGATGAGCACCAGGCGGCGCGCCTCGGGCGGGTGGAGGGCTGACACGCGGCGCTCGACATTGCAAAGGGGGCCGGGGCATCCGGTTGCGTCGCGCACCAACATCACCCGGTCGGCCTGCCGGATGCAGCGCTCCGTCCATTCGGCGAATTCGCCGTCGCAAAGATAGACGATGGTCTTGCCGGTCCTTTCGAGCGCGTTGAGCCAGGCGATGACAGCCTCGTCATCGGGAGACACCGCGCCGAACCGGCCCGAAATCGTGCCGGGATCGACCACCACGGCGCCGCGGCGCTCCAGTATGCGCCGCAGCCGGGAAAAGAACTCGGGGGGGACATCGGCGTGCCCCGGCGAAACGATGGCCACAGCCCCCTGGAAGCCGGTTTCACCAGCGGCGGGCCGGGCGGCTGCTACCCCCTGATGCAGCCTGCGCGCCGCTACCCCGAGAAAACCGGCGGCGATTGCAGGATTTTCCGCCGCCAGCAAATCGTAGGCCTCGCGCGACAGCTCCAACACTTCGCTGTCACGCAGGGCTTGAGCTGTATGGTTGTGACCGAGGCGGGAGAAGAAGGCAGCGTCTCCCATCACTTCGCCCGCCCCGGCCACGGCCCTCACCCTATGCGCCGGATCGCCGGTGGAAAACCGACCATGGCAAACGACGTAGAGTGCGCTTGCCATGTCTCCGGTCGCATAGAGATTTTCGCCGCGGGAAACCCGACGGCGAACCATGATATTCAGCAGCTTTTCGCGTTCCGCCGCCGAAAAATTCTCGAAAAGAGTGGTCTTCTCCTCAGGTGTCACAGCCACCGCGTCCCCCAAACCTTCAACGCGTCCACATCGATGCGGCGGACCTTACGCAGGCGGGGGGTGCGCACGAATACCATGAACATGGTAGGGGGCGGGCCGACCGGGAACTTGGTGAACGAAACCCTTCGGCGTTTGCCAGACCGCGGATTGTCCCGGGAGGCGTCAGACGGCGGTTTCGGGGAGGCGGGCCGGCAGGTGCAGGGCGAGGCTTGCGCCCGTTTCGTTCACGTCGAGCGTCACCGCCCCGCCGATCGCCCGTGCGCGCCGGCGCATGTTGGACAGGCCCCGGCCCTGGCCACGAGGCGTGGCGGTGTTTCCGTCGTTCTCGACCAGAATGCGTGCGCCGCCGCGCTCGGGGACGCCACGGATGGCTACGCGTGTGGCGGGGCCGTGCTTGAGGGCATTGGTGACGGCCTCCTGCAGTATGCGCAGGATGGCCAGGGCGTTGCCGGGCGTGACGCCGGCGACCTCCGGCATGGCGTCGGTCGACCATTCGAGCGTTACCCCGAGGCGGCGCAATTGCGGGCCGAGGCGCTCGCGGAAGCCGGCGAGGGCGACGAGCAGGTCGCGGTCGCCGATGTCGAGCGAGTGGATCACCAGGCGCAGATCGTCGAGCGCCTCCCGGGCCGACATCTCGATGGCCCGGCGGTCCGTCTCCGGATTCTCGGACAGTGCGATGATGGAGGCAAGGTGTCCGCTCAGGCCATCGTGCAAGTCGCGCATCAGCCGCTCGCGCTCGTGTTCGCGCACGAGCTCACCGGTCCGGGCCCGCTCCTTTTCGTGCAGCAGGACGAGCTCGGCTTCCTGCGCGGCCAGTCTTTGTCTCAACGTTTCGTTGGCGCCGTCGAGTTCGTTGAGGCTGCGTGCCAGCCGGGTCAGCAGGATCACCATGACGGCGATGAGTATGAGCAGCCGCCCATAGGGCACCCGCATGAAGGCGTCGTCATCGAGGCCGACCACCAGTAAAACGTCATGCAGGCCGAACCAGACCGTCAGCGCGAAGGGAACGGCCAGCAGGGCGGCGTCAGTATTGCGCCGTTCGGCGAAATCGGCCGCCAGGATGCAGGAGGAGGCGGCATAGGCGGTGAGCGCGAGGCTGGCGCTGGAGAGGGCTACCAGGGGGAGCGGCAGTATGCGGGTAAACGCGACGGCGAGCAGGATGAGGGGCACCGCGATGATGGCCGGCACGAGCAGGCGGGGTGGTCGCCTGCCAGCGATGGCGAGGGCGAGGCCGAGCGCCATCAGCCCCACGGCCGGCATGACGACGGTGAAGTGAATCTGGAACGGCCTGCCGTAGGGCACGGTGAGGGGGGACTGGGAGAGAGCCACGAACAAGCTGCCGACCGCTATGAGGGCCAGCCAGCGGAAAACCGGGTCGTGGCGCCGGGTCGTCCACAGAGAGACGATGCCGATGGCGATGACCACGTGCAGCGCGAGCGTCATCATGCGTAGCTGCTCGATGATGAAGCTGCGTACCCTGTAGTGGGGCGCCAGTGCGCTGTGCGGCCCGAGATAGACGGCGGAGAGATAGCCGGGCAGCCGGCCGGCCTCGCGCGTCTGGCGGATGGTGATTTCGTTGGCGCCGTCGCGTATCGCCGCTTCGGGTACGCGGGCGATGTAGGAATAGCCGTTGATGGGGCTGGTCCACGCCGTATCCAGATCCGACAGCGCGGGTTCGCCGTTGATCGAGACCTCGACGTTGTGCCGGGTGGCGGGGATGAACAGCGAAACCGGCTTGCTGGGGAGCTGCCGGCTTTCGAAGCGCATGCGGTAGGTGGCCGTCGCGGGCTCGGACCCGGATGCGCCGTTCCACAGGTGGGGGAGGGATACCGCCCCTGATTCCCCGGCGCCCCCTTCGAAATCGGCGGTTGCGATGGAGTATCCCGCGTCCGGCTCGGGCAGCGGAACGAGGTCGGGAACCATGCCCGCCGCCAGCAACAGTACCAGAAGGAGAAGCCAGGCTGCCCACTTCCGACCGGCCGGCGCGGCGGGGGCGATCGCCGTCATAGCTTGATGAGACCCAGCCGGGCTGCCTCGAAGACGGCTTCGGAGCGGTTGGAGGCCTGCAGCTTGCGATAGATGTTGCGAATGTGAACCGGCACGGTCTGCCTCGAAATATCGAGCTTGTCTGCCAACTCGCTATACGTGAAACCCTTTGCGATTCCCCAAAGAATGTCCATTTCGCGCGCCGTCAGCGAGGGTCCCTCCGCCTCGGCGTCGACCTCGACGCGCTCGGAGAGGCGCTTGACCAGGACGCGCGCGATGCGTGAGGAAATCGGCGAGCGCCCTGCCATGAGGTCGGTGATCGCCTCCACCAGATCGACGGAATCGGCGTCCTTGAGCAGGTAGCCGGACGCACCGGCCTCTATCGAATCCAGGACCGTGCGGTCGTCGGCGAGTACGGATATGACCATGGCCTCGGCCTCGGGCCGGCGGGCCCGCAGCGTCCGGATCGCGTCTATGCCGCTGCCGTCGGGGAGGTTGAGGTCGGTGATGAGCAGGTCGATGTCATGCGCGTCGATCGCCGTGAGCGTCTCGGCGAGGTCGCCGCACTCCGCGACGATATGGCCCCCCTCCCAATCGGCAACAAGGCGCGCAAGGCGCGCGCGGACGGCCGCATCGTCCTCGGTTAGCGCGATGCGCAGGGGCGCCGGACCGTCGGGGGCCGGATCGTGCCCGTCGTCGTCCGTCATGTTTCTGTTCGCCTTCAAACTGCTCACGAATCTTCAAGTAATATGATACCGACGCCGACACCGACCATACCCCATTCGTGGTATGCGCAAAGTCCGTTAGCCGTGGCGCGCGGAAGGGGACCGGTTCGGGGCACCGCTTGCCCAGCCGTTCGGGCACCTTGTCGTGAGTGGTTACATGTCGCGGCGGCGTATCGTCCCGGCGAGGTCGACGAAGGCGTCGGCGATGCCGGATCCCGTCTTGGCGCTGACGAAATCGACGCTGGGCAGCCCGATGTTCCCGAGGCGCGCATCGTCGCCTGTCACCCTGGCGAGATCGGTCTTGTTGACCAGGGCCTTGTAGGGCCTTCCGGGAAACCGTGTCTCGAAGTTCCGGGCTATTTCCACCATCCGTTCGACGGTTCGTGGCCGGGTGACATCCGATACGATGATCGCGGCCGAGGCGCCCGTGACATAAACGGTCTCGAAGATGCGCGTGCCGAAATCGCCGTCCGTGTCCCAAAGCACGAGCCGCATCGGCTCGCCGTCGCCGCCGGGACCGGCGGGCACGTCATAGCTGAGAATTTCGACGCCGAGCGTCGTCTTGTACTCGCCGTCGAAACGATCGTGCACCAGCCGGTACAGGATCGAGGTCTTGCCCACTCCCATATCGCCAAGAAGCATCACCTTCGCGCTAAGCATCACTGGGCGGCTTCGGTTGGAAACGCGTTTTCGAAGATTACCCTTCGGTACGCGCCGTCAGCCGCGCGGGCCTCGCCCCGAGCCGGCAGCGGGCGCGACACCGCGGACAAGCGCGAAGGTTCGACGCCCAGCGAGATCAGCCGTTGCCTGACTTTCTCCGCCCTTTGAAGGGCGCGCGTCCGGCTGCCGGATTCCGCCCGGCCGCCCTCCACATGGGCCACGAGACGAATTTCGCGATCCGTGTCCGCCAGCAGCGCGCCGAGGTCCCGGATCTGTCGATCCGCCCTCGCTTCATCCGCAAATTCCCCACTGGTGCCGAACAGGATCGCGGTCGAGGCCAGGTAGCTGTCCAGGTGCATGGCCGACCCGTTCAACCCCGAATACCACCGGTTTCCGGAGGTTCCGGCGATATCCGTCCCGCCGCTCTCGCCGGCACGCGCCTGCATGCGGGCGAGCGACTGGCGCAACGCGGCAATTTCGGCATTCAGCGCCGCGATTTCCTCGTGTCCGGGGACGACACCCACGTTGTCCGTCACCTCGTAGGGCGCGGCGGGTGCGGTCAGTTCCGACACAAGGGACCCGATATCCACCCCGCTTGGCTGAATTCCGGTGACAACCACGTTTTCGCTGTCATGGTCGAATTCCAGCCGCAACGGAAAGCCCGCCGGCAACGATGCCTCACTGACGGTCCGCTCGAATGCGGCATGCACGCGCTGTTCGAGCGTTGCGCGCGTGACCCAGGTTCCGGCCTGCCAGGCGAGTGCCATTGTGCCCAGCACGAGAAGGGCGAACATTACAACTTTTCCGCCCACATCTTCCTTCTTGCCGGGAGTGGGAGCGTCTTCGACGGCGTCCGCCAGCGCGCCGAGCATCTCGGCATCGCACTCCGAACCATTGTCGATGCGTTCAATGGTATCGAAGAAGAGCGAATTGATCCGCGTATCGTCGGCGGCACGCAGGGGGCCGGAGCACTCCGCCGCCAGAATGAAACGCGGCGACGCGCGCAGCGCGATCTGCCTGCCTCCGAAATCCAGTTTCTGCAGATCGTCTTCTCCGGCGAGCGCCTGCCCGGAGAATTCCAGAATCGCCGCGACCATGGCGCTCAGCAGGTCCGCGCGCTCGTCCGCTTCCCCCTCGCGGGTCCAGTCCGCAACGAGAATGCCGCTACCGCGCTCGATCATCAGCAGCCGGTCGACGCGCAGCGATTGTCCGCCCGCCAGCACGAACTCGCTGATCGGGCGGCCGGTTGCCAGGGACTTGGCCCGTCCCACCCAGAGTTCCGCCGATGTCAGCGCGTTCAACCGCTGTTCGAGATAGGAGAGCAGTTCCCCAAAGGCGTTCTTTACCGCCGCCGCGACCATGCGCCCCGTGATCGGATAGAGCGCATCGACCATCAGTTCGCGCGAGTTCTCGATCTCTCGCCTGATCGCGGCAACGACCGAGGGTGTGATGGCGTTCGAAAGCTCGCGCGGCCGGTCGGCTTCCGCGCGCTCCAAAGCGGCGACCAGAACCTCCGCCGTCGCCTGCTCGAGTCTGTCCGCGCCGCCCACATACCGCCGGAGGGAGGCGACATCCACCTCCAGCGCTTCGAGGCGCTCCTCCTCGGATTGGAAGAGCAACGTCTTGAGCTGCTCCATCTCCCGTTTGCGGCCGGCAGGCAGTGCCATGCTATTTTCCCGAGCGCTCCGATCCCCTGGCGCTTATGGTCGCGCCGAGCTCGGAGATTGCTTCGCCGATTTCCCTTTGCGAGGCGAGCCGCTTCTGCTCGGTCTCCTTCTCGAGCTCCCGGATCCTGGTCTGCAATACCTCGAGCTCGCGCTCAAACTCCGCCCGGAGTTCCCTGTGGGACGCTTCCATTTCCGAGCGCAACTCGGCCAGCGTCTGTTCGATGGAGCGTTGCGCTCCGCCGAACAGGAGATCGCGCACCTGATCGATCGTCGGTTCCGGATTCGCGGACTCCTTGCTGTTGGGCGCCGGGTTATCGTTATCGCTGGCGTCCTTCTCGGCATGTTTACTGTCCGTCATCACTCAACTCCCGGGAATTTTCCAACTAAACTCATTTTAACGGCCAATTCAGTCCGATTGCGAGCCCCGCATTTATCCATGAGAGTACTCACATAGTTTTTTACCGTTCCTTCAGCGAGATGCAGTTGCCGGCTGATCTCGCTATTGCTCTTGCCCTCGCCTATGAGCGTGAGGACCTGTTTCTCGCGCGCCGTCAAATCGTCGGGGAGGGGAGCGTCGTCCAGCGCCCCTCTTCCGCGCAGCCGCTTGAACTCGTCAAGTACACGCGCCGCCACGCTGGGCGACAGCGCCGACTGACCGTTCCGCACCGCGCGGACCGTCTCCGCGATATCGTCGACCTTGGCATCCTTGAGCAAATATGCCTTGGCGCCCGCGCCGACCGCGTCGAAAATAAGATCGTTTGTCTCAAAAGTCGTTAAGACCACTACACTGACGTTCGGAAACTCCGCCAGAATGCGCCGGGTTGCCGTGACGCCGTCGACACGCGGCATCTGCAGATCCATCAGAATGACATCGGGCCGGTACTTGCGCGTGTGGTCGATCGCCTGGGCGCCGTCGGCCGCGCCCGGGAGAATTTCGAAGTCGTCGTTCTGCTGCTGAAGCAGTGTGCCAAGGCCGTCGCGGATCAGTCCCTGGTCCTCGGCAATCAGTACGCGCACCTTTGCGGCAGGGTCGGCTTGTTCCGTCATTCAGGCGACTCCATACCTCCGGGCCGGGCGCCGGCACGTGCGTCGGGCGACAGCGCCCCCGTGGGAAGACACACCCGGATCAGGGTACCCTGTCCGGGAGAGCTTTCCACCGTGCACGCCCCGCCGACCAATTCGGCGAACTCCGCCATCCCGGCCAATCCGAAATGCCCCGGCCTCGGCTCCGCCCGATCGAAGCCCTGTCCGTCGTCGCTGATCTCGACAACCAGCTGTCGGCCGGATGCGGTCTCCTTTTCGGTGGCCCGGAATCCGACCCGCTGCGCGCCGGCATGCGTTTCGATATTGCGCAGGGCCTCGCCAAGAATGCGCTGGACCGTCGTGCCGTGATTGTCCAGCCCGTCGCGGGCGTCGTCGTCGATGTGCACGGAGACCTCCGCGCCGGTCTGCTCGGCGAAGTCGGAGAGCATCGTCTCCACATCGGGCATCGAATCGAGACCGTCGGGCATGCGCAGTCGGGCGATCGCATCGCGCGCCCGCTCAAGGCCCTTGGTGGCCACTTCCTCCGCGGTTTCGATCCCCTCGGACAAACGGTCGGGATCGGAAGAGGCAAAGTGCTGCACCAGCCTGATCTGCGTCAGAAGGGCCATGAGCGAATGCACGAGCGTATCGTGAAGGTCGCGCGCCAGACGCAGCCGGGTGCGTGCGAGCGATGCGAACCGTGCCTCCGAACTGGCGGCCTCGAGCTGCTGCTCCATGAGACGGCGGGCGTGGCGCTCGCTTCCGATCAGCGTTTCAACCTGGAGCGCGGTGAAGTCCGGCATTGCCACCACGACGTAGTGCTGTCCGTCCTCGTTCCACAAGACAATGGCGGTTACCGGGTACTCCTGCCGGGGCAAGGCGCCGCGTACGCCGGGCAGGGCAATCACCTCCCTTTGCCCCTCGGCCAGGGCGGTGAACTCCGATTCCATGCCCGCCAGCAGCATGCATTCGCAACAATCCGTCCCGGCCTCCGGCAGCCAATCGACCATTTGCCCGATCTTGCGCTGAACGGCTCTCCCCGCATCGATGAAGGCGAGTCCCACGACATCGGCTTTTGCTACCGGCAGTAACTCGCTCCCCAGATCAACCATTCGCACCAAAGACCTGTTTTCAAACGGTGCATTCCAGTATGGCGCATGCGAGCCCCCTCGCAAAGTGTGACTTTCGTCACTTTCTGTCCTGACTTTCGGCAGATGGCGCGCCCGCGGGAATGCCCTAGGCCAAGGACTGCAGGTTGTTCCGCCGAACTCTGACCCATCGGCGGCAACCGTACCGGAAGGAGGGGGCAGGATGCCACGGCAACTCCAAGCAGGGCACGGAACGGCATGCACCGTATGCGCGACGGCACCCGGCGGCATCGATATCCGCCGGCGCCACGATATCGGAGCGATCCTATGAAGAGGCTTTCCGATCTCGAAGCATGGGTGCTGCTCGTTCGCGTCGTGGAGACCGGCTCATTCGCCAAGGCGGCGGAGTCGGTCGGTATCCCGCAAAGCGCCGTCTCGAAAGCGATAGGACGGCTGGAGCGCCGCCTCGGAACGACATTGCTGCACAAGACCTCCAACGGTTTCTCCCTCACTGAAACCGGCGCAGCAGCAGTCGAAAAAGCCAAACTGACCCCAGAAGAAGGCCAGGCGACCGAGTCCGAGGCGAGCGGTCGGATAACCGCGTCCCACAGTCTCATTCGGGTTGTGGCGCCCACGTCGTTCGGCGAGCTCTATCTCGCCCCCTTCCTTCCGGCTTTTCTCGAGCGTCACCCCGACATCCACGTCGAGCTTTCCTTCAGCGACCGGTTCGTGGATGCCGCCTCGGACGGCTTCGACCTCGCTGTACAGATCGGCGAGCCAAGCGATTCCTCGCTTATCGCCCGCAAGCTGTGCGCGGTCCCCCGCCGCCTTGTCGCCACTCCGGGTTACCTGGAGCGGCACGGCCGCCCCCGTCATCCGCGCGATCTGGGCGGGCACGAGTGCCTGGTCTACGCCGCCCGCTCCACCCTCGACGTCTGGCACTTCAGCCGGGAGAACGGCGAGGCTCACTCGGTCATTGTGGAGGAGCGTCGTAAAATCGGCGATTCCGACTCCCTGACGGCAACCCTGATGGGCGGCCACGGGGTGGCGCCGCAACCCGAATTCCTTATATGCGACGACCTTGCGGCGGGCCGGCTCGAAGAGGTCCTGGGGGACTGGCAAATCGAGGGGACCACGCTGAATCTGGCCATGCCCCCCGAGAGGCAGCGCTGTGCGCACGTGGCGGCGTTGATCGACCATTTCGACCAGACCCTCTCGCCCCTTCTGGAACCGAGCGGGAAAGTGCCCGCCGGCGCCTGCCGTGAAACAGGGATGAATGACCGGCATCAAGGATCACGAATCTTGCCGGCATTGGCGCTGTGACGCATTCGACCCCGCCTGCAGGCACTTTGCGGTCCGCCCAGCGCGGCAACGGGAATGATGTTCCCATCGCGACCCTGGAACCTATTGCGGGCAGATTCACGCCATTCTGCCGGCTCGGCATGCGTTGCGGGCAAAAGGGCAGGCGGTCCGGGCTTCGATCCCCGTGACTTTCGTCATTGCCCATTCCTGACTTTCTGCAGATGTCCCCGGCTCTTTCACGTCCTATTCCGATAGCTCGAATGAATACAGGGAGGAAAAGATGCGTGCTTCTGACTTTCAACTCGATAGCGACAATCCGCGGCGCAACAGCGTCTACGAGGCGCGCTGGCTGCTTGGCGCGGTTTTCGTGCTGGCCGTCATCGTGCTGACGATGGTCGCGGTGACATCATGAAGACCGGGGCGTTCCTCATCGCGCTTGCGGCCGCGGCCGCCGGTCTCGGTGGCTGCGGGACAACGGCGTATACCCCGGCAAGCGCCTTGCGAACGCCAAGCGCCGGGCAGGGGATCGCGGGAACGTGGTACGGCAGTGGCGGCATGTCGGTTACCCGGTTTTCCGGCGGCACGTTCGAAACCAGCGCGGTCGGGTCCGGCAGCAAGCTGGCCGAGGGCAGCTATCGCATGACGGATAGCCGAACCGTGGCTATCACCATGCGCTCGCTGGTTCGCCGGACCAACAGCAATGTGCTTTGCACCCTGAGGACGGCCGATCAGCTTACCTGCCGGGGCGACGGTCAACGGCAATTCGTGCTGACACGCCGTCCCGCAAATGCCTGAGGACTTCAGGGCGGGGCGGCCGGGCCGCCGGTCTCCAGCCCGCAGCGAATGTGACGTTCGACATCGTCGATTCCCGACCTCTGGCAGCCGTCGCCCGTGCAGGGTGCACTCACACCAGGGCGGCGAGCCCGGCACTCAGGCTCCCCCGGACCCGGCGCCCAGATCAATGTCTCTTGAACCGGAAAGGAATATCCCATGGGACTGTTCGACAAAGTAACACAGGGTTTGCAGAACCAACTCGGCGGCGACGGTGCGGAAGCGCCTTCGTTCCTCGGTGACGCCCTATCGAACCTCGGCGGCGCAGAAGGCCTGGCCGGCATGCTCGATCAGGCCGGGCTGGGCGATCGCGTCCAGTCCTGGCTCGGAACGGCGAGCGAGAATCTCCCCATCTCCGCGGAGGAGTTGCAGTCGGCCATCGGCGAGGAACGCCTGGGAGAACTGGCGGAAAAGATCGGCGTTCCCCAGGACGCCGTCGCCAACCTGCTCTCGCAGCAGTTGCCGGATGCCATCGATCAGGCCAGCCCCGAGGGGGTGCTGGATCAGGCCAAGGAATAGGGTTTCCCGGCCAATCCCGTTCCCGGCGGAGCGGTGTGCGCCCCCTCACCGCATCCGCTTCGGTTGCCACCGTGCCGGGCAACGGGAAAGGGGGAGCCTGCGTTGCACCGATGGCGCAACGCAGGCTCCAAGTTGTTGAGCGATCGCTCATTCTCAGACGCGGTTCTTCGGCTCGAACCTGACAATGGTCGACCGCGCGGCGGCTCATCCAGCCGCTGAAGGTTGTTCGGTACCTCTTTTTAGCTCTGGCAGCGGCTTCGAAAGGCCCCTGCCTGTATCGTTGATTGCGAGCCCGCTAACCAAAATCCCGAATAAATAACAATGAGTTATATGATTTGGACCGCCAGGCGGTCTCGTGTCAGGAGCGGGTCCGGAATCGCATTGGAATCACCTGGGCGAGAGCTATCGTGTGCCATAGCGCAAACTCTAGTCGGAAAGCGAAAACTCGCCGAGCGACGAGGCGCGCTT
>CAZNHG010000067.1:0-13782 GCA_964572555.1 uncultured Devosiaceae bacterium
ACCGTGCTGATCCCGGACAGCCGCGCCGGCTGCTCGCTCGCCTCCTCGATCACCGCGGAGGACGTGATGGCCATGCGCGCGCAGTATCCCGGCGTGCCGGTGGTGACCTACGTCAACACCTCGGCGGCGGTGAAGGCGGTGAGCGACGTGTGCTGCACCTCCTCGAACGCCGTCGACATCGTCGAGGCGCTCGACAGCGACACGGTCATCATGATCCCCGACCAGTTCCTGGCGCAGAACACCGCCAAGAAGACGAACAAGAAGATCATCACCTGGGCCGGCGCCTGCGAGGTGCACGAGACCTTCACCGCCGCGGACATCGAGGAGCTGCGCGGCGCCTATCCCGGTGCAAAGATCATCGCCCATCCCGAATGCCCGCCCGACGTCACCGACGCCGTGGACTATTCGGGCTCGACCGCGGGCATGATCGACTGGGTGAAGACGAAAAAGCCGGCCAAGGTGGTCATGGTCACCGAATGCTCCATGTCCGACAACGTCGCCGCCGAGACGCCGGGCGTCGAGTTCCTGCGCGGCTGCAACATCTGCCCGCACATGAAGCGCATCAATCTCGAGAACGTCCTGTGGTCAATGCACACCATGACCGAGGAGGTCACCGTCGCCCCCGACGTCATCGCCCCGGCCCGCGCCGCGGTCGAGCGCATGATCGAGATGAGCCGGAAGGGCGACTGATCCCTCGCTGCGAAGGCGGAGAGGTCACGGGCGGACCGGCCTGCCGGCCCGCCTTTTTCATGCCTGTTTGACGCGCGTCAAACTGCGACCGGCCGGTTTATGGCAGGCAGGGGCGCATGAAACATGCCCTTGCCAGGATCGCCGAGCGGCGCCTCCCGCGCTATACCAGCTATCCGACCGTCCCGCATTTCGAGGCGGCGGCCGATGACACCGCCTGTCGCACGCGGCTTGCCGCGCTCGATCCGGCGGCGCCCGTCTCGCTTTATGTGCACATCCCCTTCTGCCAGAAGGTATGCTGGTATTGCGCCTGCAACATGAAACTCGCCGCGCGCGAGGAGCCGGTTCTCGCCTATGCTGCAACGCTCAAGGACGAGATCGAGCTGGTCGCCGCATCCCTGCCCCAGCGGATGACGGTCAGCCAGATCCATTGGGGCGGCGGCACGCCGACGGCCATGCCCATGCCCGCGCTCATCGCCGTGATGACACGGCTGCGCAAGCACTTCGGCATCGAGCTGGGGGCCGAGATCTCCATCGAGCTCGACCCGCGCACCTTCAGGCCCGACATGGCGGCCGGCCTGCCCCGCCTCGGCATCACTCGCGCCTCGCTCGGCGTGCAGGAGTTCGACGCCGAGGTGCAGGCCGCCGTCAACCGCGTGCAGCCCTTCGAGAGCGTCCGCGAAACGGTTGCCAGCCTGCGTGCCGCCGGGGTGACGGGCATCAATTTCGACCTGATGTACGGCCTGCCCCGCCAGACGCGCGAAACGATAACGCGCTCGATCGAGCTGACGCTTCGCCTGTGCCCCGACCGGATCGCGCTGTTCGGCTATGCCCACGTGCCCTGGGCGGTCAAGCGCCAGCGCATGATCGACGAAGCGGCCCTGCCCGGCCCCGGCGAGCGCTTCGAACAGGCGGAAACGGCGGCCCGCCTGCTGGTCGAGGCCGGCTACGAACGCATCGGGCTCGATCATTTCGCCCTGCCCGGGGACGACATGGCGCGAGCGTGCCGCACCGGCACGCTGCGCCGCAACTTCCAGGGCTACACGGTCGACGCCGCCAGCGCGCTCATCGGCCTTGGAGCGACCGCGATCTCCGCGCTGCCGGGCTTTTATGCCCAGAATATCGCCGAGACGGGCGCCTGGACCCGTGCCGTCGAAAGCGGGCGCCTGCCGACGGCGAAGACCTGCACGCTGACGCCGGACGACCTCGTTCGGCGCGAGGTGATCGAACGGCTGATGTGCGACATGCAGGTCGACGTCGCCGCCATCGCGGCCCGGCATGCCGCCGACCCGGCCCCGCTCCTCGATGACCTCGAGGCCGCCCGCCCCTTCGTTACCGACGGACTGGCCGAGATTGCAGGCAGCACCCTACACGTTACCGACCAGGGACGCCCCGCGCTACGGGCCATCGCCGCCATTTTCGACACCTATCTGACAACGGGCGAAGACAAGGTGCCGCGCCACGCGGCCGCGGTTTGATATCGCGGGCCACTGCCCCTCCCGCCATGCAGCAAACCGATCCCGCGGGCTCCGGTAATTTTGCCGCTACCCTTCAACTGGGCCGCGAAAGCTGGCATGAGCATTTGCGGTGCCGACAAGGGGGAGCGGGATGGACCCGACCGACAATATCTTCAACGCCGACGGCGCGCTGATCGTCGGCGCCGGGCTGGCCGGGCTGTTCTGCGCGCTCAAGCTGGCGCCGCGGCCGGTCACCGTGCTCTCGCCCACCCCGCTGGGCGTGGGGGCCTCGTCCGCCTGGGCACAGGGCGGCGTGGCGGCGGCCGTCGGGGCAAACGACAGCCCGCTCATCCATGCAGGCGACACCGGCCGCGCGGGCGCCGGGATCGTCGACATGGAGATGGCCGAACGCGTCGCGGGGGAGGCCGCCGCGCGCATCGAGGACCTGGCGCGCTGGGGCACGCCCTTCGACCGCGACGGCTCGGGCCGCTACCAGCTCTCGCGCGAAGCCGCCCACTCGGTGAACCGCGTCGTGCGCATCTCGGGCGACCGCGCTGGCCGCGAGATCATGGCCGCGCTTGTCGAGGAGGTGCGCAGAACCCCCTCCATCCGCATCGTCGAGGGCATCACGGCGGTCGATCTCGCCCACGCCGATGGCCGCGTCATAGGCGTCTTCGCCCGCAAGCTGGGCGACCGCTATGCCGAGCCGGTATTCATCCGCTCACGCGCAACCGTGCTGGCGGCGGGGGGTCTTGGCGGGCTCTACCGCGTCACCACAAACCCGTCGAGCGTGCGCGGCCACGCCATGGGCATGGCGGCGCGGGCGGGCGCGGAAATTGCCGACGCCGAATTCGTGCAGTTCCACCCCACCGCCATCGCCACGGGCGCCGATCCGGCGCCGCTGGCGACCGAGGCGCTGCGCGGCGACGGTGCGATCCTGGTCAACGATCTGGGCGAACGCTTCATGCCGGATGTACACGCGGACGCCGAACTCGCCCCGCGCGACATCGTCGCCCGCGCCAATTTCCGCCAGATCCGCGCGGGCCGCCGGGTGTTTCTCGACACCCGGACGTGCCTGGGCGCAAAAATCCTGAGCGCCTACCCTACCGTCGCGCGCTATTGCGAGGAAGCGGGGATCGACCCGGTCACCGACGCGATCCCGGTCACCCCGGCCGCTCACTATCACATGGGCGGGGTGAAGGTGGACGCGCGCGGGCGCTCGTCGCTGCCCAGCCTCTGGGTGTGCGGCGAGGCCTCGTGCACGGGGCTGCACGGCGCCAACCGTCTCGCCTCGAACTCGCTGCTCGAGGCCATCGTCTTCGGTGCCCGCATCGCCGAGGACATCTCCGGTCTCGAACCCGTCCGCTCCAACCTCATGCCGTTCGACGGCATCGCCTGGGACGAGGCCAAGGGCCGGCAGGCCGAGGCCCGCCTGCGCGACCTCGCCCCCGTCCAGTCCCTGCGCTCCGTGATGACCGACCTCGTGGGCGTCGAGCGCGACGCGGACGGCCTGAAGCAGGCGCTCGCGCGCATCGCCGATCTCGAGGAAACGGCGGAAGGCGTCACCCGCGCCTATCTCAACATGACCACCTCCGCGACCCTGGTCGCCGCCGCCGCCCTGCGCCGCACCGAAAGCCGGGGCGGCCACTTCCGCACCGACTTCCCCACGCCCGACGAAACCCGCGCCGGCAGCGCGACGATGACGCTGGGCGAGGCGCGGAGAATGAGGGCCGAGGCGCGGGGATAGTCCCGTCCGTCCCGGATTCGATGAGTTCGTCCTGATCGGTTATCCTCCGCGCCATATTTGAAGCGGAGATTTCGATGACGAAAAGATTGATCTGCGCCGCGCTGATCATGGGAATTGCAGGCGGCGCGCATGCAGCAAATCCCATGACCGTCCCCGAAGGCGGCTTTCTTGCGAACGCACCGGTCCGGGAATTCAAGGCCGGCGGGCCGGTGCTGATGCCGAATGACGACATCACGCTCGAGCGCGAGGACCTTTATCTCTCGCTGAACGAGGTCCGTATCACCTATGAATTCAAGAACCACGCCGACACCGAACGGCACGTACCGGTCGTCTTTCCGTTGCCGGACATCGCGGGCGAGTTCAACACGACTGTGGGCACGCCGGCCGCCCACGAAGCCGAGGTGTTCGACTTCTCAACGACATTCGGCGGCGAGCCCGTGGCCGCCGAGCTGCACCAAAGCGTGTTCGCGCTCGGGGTGGACAGAACCGAAGCCCTGACCGACCTCGGCATTCCATTGAGGCCGGATTCCCCAGCCGCGTGGGAGGCGATCAATGCCCTGCCCGACGAGGAGCAGGCACGCCTGGTGAACCTGGGGCTGATCGCGGACCTCGGGCACGTCAGCGGGAATGAGGTGGAATACGAAATCCTGTGGACGCTCAAGTCCGCCGCGGCATGGACGGTGACCTTCCAGCCGGGAGAGACCGCCAAGATGGAGCATCGCTACACGCCCAAACCCGGCGCCCGGAATGGCGTGTCGTTTCTGCGAGACCGAACCGGGCTTGCGCAGGCGGACTTCGCGAAGCGGTACTGTCTTGACGAGCGCATGACAGAGGCCGTGCGCGACAGCATGGAGTCGCCCGACAATCCCTGGTCGTCACCCTATGACGAAGCCTGGCTGACCTACGATCTGACGACGGCCCGCGACACGCGCCGGCGCGCCCGTGAGTTTCACATGACCGTCGACAAGAAGCGCCCCGAAAACCTCGTTGCGTTCTGCGGGGAAGACATCGGGAAGACGAGCCCGACAACCTACGAGGTGGCCTATGACAACGTGTATCGCTGGAAGGACATCGAGGTTCTGTTCCTGATCACCGATTGGTCCGATATCTCCGGGTGACGTGGGAAACCTCGTGGCTCCGCGCCGCCGCACGAGGGAGCTAGGGCATCAACTGCCCGCCGTTCACGTCGATGATCTGCCCGGTGATGTAGCCGCTCATGCTGTCGCTGGCCAGGAACACATAGGCGCCCACGCAATCCTCGGCGATGCCCAGCCGCCCCTGTGCGATGCTCGACAACGCGCCCTTGCGGTTCTCCTCGGAGGTTTCGGCATGGAAGGGCGTCTCGATGAAGCCCGGCGCCACCGTGTTCACCCGGATATTGTCGGGCGCGAACTCCTTGGCCATGTTGCGCGAGATCGAATGCACCGCCGCCTTGGCGGAGGCGTAGATCACCGACCCCGGCGCGCCGCCATTGCGGCCGGCGATCGAGCCGGTATTGATGACGGCCCCGCCCCCGGCCTGTTTCAGGTGCGGCAGCGCCGCCTTGGTGACGTTGAAGATCGAGCGTACATTGAGGTCGTAGACCTGGTCGAACAGCTCGTCCTCGAAATCGGCGTTGCGCAACCGCCGGATCAGGCTGCCCGCGTTGTTGATCAGCACATCGAGCCCGCCGAGCTTGTCCACGGCGGCCGCCACGAGCTTGGGGGCGGTTTCGGACCTGGTGACGTCACCCGTCACCACATGCGCCTCGCCGCCATCGCCATCGATCGCGGCCGCCACTTCTTCCGCGGCGGCCACGTTCGCGTTGCCATGCACCACCACGCGCGCACCGAGCCGGCCGAGTTCGCGCGCCACCGCCGCGCCGATTCCCGTCGACGACCCGGTGACCAGAACGCGTTTACCCTTGATATCTTCAAGCATTCGTCTTGCTTCCCTTGTCTCGAGCATTTTCAGCAAGAGCCGACACGGCTCTTGCGGTTCGCAATCGACGTCCCGCGCGAGCGCATGCGCGGCCGTTCAATGATCCCCAGGGCGCATTCCGAGTCCACCGGAACGAAACATCCCCTGACATGTCAGCCCCAGCTTCGCGCACCGCCCCGCCTCGAAGCAAGGCGCAAACGCCCGATTTTCCCGCCGGTTTACCCACCGGAACAGTTGCATTAGGAAAGTGAAACAGCGGTGCTGGACATGGGCGCCATCACGCCCTATAACCCGCGAGCACTCGCCGAGCCGCCCGGCCCGGCAGGGTACGCCCAGGTAGCTCAGTTGGTAGAGCAGCGGATTGAAAATCCGCGTGTCGGTGGTTCGATTCCGCCCCTGGGCACCATTTTTCTTCAGTAAAATCAATTGGTTAATCTCTTCCCGCGCGCCGGCTCAAAAGCCTGGCCGGGGAGTTGTCTGGGCGAGACGTGGCCATTGGCGGGTAAAACAAGGGTATTCAAGGCACATCGCAGCGCCAAACCCGACTGCCGCGTTCACCGGCAGTCCAAGTGTCGCGCTTTTCAACGCCGAGACGGCCACACCTATTCAGACTGCGTTCCCGCCTGCTCGCGGCGCAAGGTCACGCCGCTTCCCGGATCGCATCGATCAGCCGGTTGCGCACGCTTCTATAGTGATCCGGATCGAGGCTGTAGTGCGTGAGCGTGACACTGCCGTCCGGATCGACGATCCGGCCGACGGCCTTTGCACCGGCCATGGTCTCCAACGTCTTCATCAGGCGCAGGTCCTCGATCGCCTCTGCGAACACCTTGCCGCGGATGGAATGCCATGGCTGTCCTTCCGGTCCCGGGTAGACGATGAACGGGTCTCCGGCCGGGAACGCTCCGCCGGCGTCCGGCTCCGTGAACGGGTCGATCTGCCGCTTGGACAGGTAGCCGTTGTAGAAATTGAACCCCCAATGCAGGAAGCCCGCCGCCCCCGTCGCCCAGAGCTGCGTGCCGAACGCGCGATTGCGGCTCGACGGCATGGAAAAGAACCGGTTCGCAACGTCCCGGTGCTGACCGACACAATAGTAGAGCCACATCGGGGAAACGCCCGCCTCGATGAACTTCGCCGCGTTATTGGTCGCGACGACCGGCTCCCGGACGAGGCCCTCGTCGTAAAGGGAGAACGCGCTCATCGCGTCGATGACACGGCAATCCTCGAGCAGATCCTCGACGACCTGCTTGGCGGCACGGTAGGTGGGCGCCATATCCGCGGTCGGCTCGTCCGAGATGTGGAACAGCACGCGGTCGAGCCCCCATTCCGCATCGAGGAATGCTTTGAGAGCGGGCAGGAGTTGTTCCATCAGGCGCCTGTAGCGCGGATCGGTCGCCGGGGTGTCCCAGCCGAATTCCCGGCGCTGTTCGCCATCCCGGTGCACATAGATGGCCGGCGTTGCCTCCGCTCCCCATTGCGTGAACAAATGGGAGAGCTCGACATGCGTCAGCCCGTTCTTGCGCAGCAGGGCCAGCCAGCGCTCCAGCCGCGAAAAATCGAAGCTGTAGGTCTCACCGTCACCAAAGATATCGACCAGTTGGACCGGCAGCCGTTCAGTGCCGACGGCGGTATCCAGTGTCGGGGTCCAGACAGGCGTCAAAACGGAGTTGATGCCGAGTTCCGCAGCGGCGGCCATGAAACGATCCACCGCCGACCAGAAGGGCTCGGAAAACGGTGCGGCCTGATAGTACTGGGCGATACAATCGCAATGCAGCCAGTGCGTATTGACGATATCGAGCGGCCGCACCGGAATATCCGTGATGTCGAGCCCTATAGAGTGCTCACCGACGCGGGTTCCGTCCGTCGTTGTCAGTTCGACCGCGACCTCGGCCGCGCCGAGGGGTGCCCCATCGCCGATCTCGAGCTCGATCCAGATGCCCTGCCACTGGCCGACATGAGCGGCAACGGCCTCCCCGGACTCCAGGGGCCTCAACAGGTCGGGCCAAAGTCCGGGCGTATCCCGGACATAGCCCGCGTCATGCCCTTCGAAGGCGAGGAACCTGGCCGGAACCAGGTCCACGGCGTGGGACCGCGCCAACAGGCCATCGGGAACGGACACATGCGGCACGACCCGAGGCAACAGCCCGTCGGGCGGGTGAGGAAGGACGACGTTGCTGGTCGTCTCCGGCGGCAGAAAAGCGATCTGAAACGATACCCTGCCACCGCGCCATGTCTGCAGGCCGATCCCGGAATTGGCCGGACGGGGCGCGACGTCGGGAAAAACCTTTTCCAGGGAATCGCAGAATACCGTCGTCCAACCGGTACGGTCGGACATGTGCTGTTCGTTCATGGGCGGGGCTCACACTTCGTCATTCGCAACGCCTCATTCTGACAGCGCTCCATCTCCAAAAACAATAGCGTTAACCACTTGTACCCCCCTTCCCGCACCCCGGAACGACAGAAGCCAGGCACAAGGATTTACGAGAACATTGGGCGTTACAACGTTCGGTCGCGGTCAGGGGATAAGTCACGTCCTCGCGCCGAATGGCATCCTGGCGGCGTCGCACACCCGCAAGACACACATCGGAGACCGTCCGGCGTTACGCGAGGCGGGCGCCGCATTCATTTCCGCCTCGTGACGAGCATGGGGCCATATTCGGCGATGAAGATGGAAAAGGCGAGGAACCAAAGAAGCCCGCTTGCGGCCAGGACCTCGAGATAAAGCCCCGGCAGGAAGTCGACCAGCGGACGCACGATCGCCGACCCGATCAGCGCAAGATAGGCCGCCGCCGTCGCCGCACTGGCGGCAAGCGGCCGTCCCGTGTGCCCACGGCTGGCGCGGGTCATCACCGCGAAGGTCATATTGGTGATCGCCCCGACCGTGAGAACATGAAGGGCGGTGACGGGGCCGATCCAGCCAAGACCGCTGGCCGTCAGGCTTGCCAGGCCCAGGGGAATGAACAGGTAGGAGGTGTGCAGCACCCATACCAGGGGTTCGCGCCAGGCCAGCCATCCCCTCCAGCGCAGCAGGCGGCCGAGCTGCACCAGGGCCGCGAGACCGCATAGAGAAGCCGTAACCGGCCCGGTGGGCCACATCACCCAGGCCACGAGTGCGCCGAGTGTGAGCACGATGGCAACGCGGTCGTACCGGCCGAAGGATTCCGGACGGGCCACGACCCCGCGCCGGGAAAGCCAGTTGTGGGTGAAGCTCACCGCCAGACGGCCGCCGATCAGGGTGATGAGCATCAACCAGCCAAGAATTGCCAGCCGATAGGCAAGCCCTGTGTCGCCGCCGCCGGCAACGTTGATATGGAACATGAAATTGGCGAGCGCGAGCAGCCCTACCCCGGTGACGACATGCAGGTTGCGCCAGTTCTGCCCCGACCCCACCTCCCGCGCGGCCACGGCTGCGAGAACGGGCAGGAACGCAGCTTCGACGGCGATTGCCGGCCAGATGCCGATCTGCCCCGTCATGAGCATCGCCGCCCGCCCCGCCATCCAGATAAGCACCAGGGCAAGAAGTGGCAGGCCCGCGACCGGTAGCCGGCCGGTCCAGTTTGGGATGGCGGTCAGCATGAAGCCGGCGAGTGCCGCGCTGACATAGCCGAACAGCAACTCGTGGGCATGCCAGTTGAGCGCGCCATAGGGCCCTGCGAATTGCCAGCCGGCAATCAGAAACCCCAGCCACAGCGCCATCGCGGCAATGGCCCAGACCCCGGCCAACAGGAAGAAGGGCCTAAACCCGTAACTCAGGATCGGCCAGCCACCTGACCTGACACCGCGCGGAACGGGTTTGCGGGGGCCCGATGTCGAGACGAAAAAGCTCATCAGTCTCATGCTTTGTGCTCCATTTGGGCCTGCCTGGAGCTTCCGTTCCGATTGAATCGGAACTCAAGCTCCAGGTTCTTGAGTGGTCGCGTTCTCGAGCCGAACAAGTGGTGTCCACTTGGCCTGAAAACGCTCTAGCGGCTGGAGGAACCGCTCTCTTTGTTCTGCCGCAAAGAGCCGGACGCATCGATCCACTAAGTAGGGCGTGGAGGACGAGAAAGGTGGCCAGGGATGGAGCCCTCGAACATCGAGAACATGCCTGTCGGGCAGATCATGAACCGCTGGCCGGAAACCATCGCGGTGTTTCTCGATCTGGGCATGCACTGCATCGGCTGCCCTGTTGGCGGATTCCACACGCTCCGGGAGGCGGCGTTCGAGCACGGTTTGTCGCTTCCGGCTCTCGAGCGTGCCGTTGCGACCGCCATCGCGGAGGGGTTGGAGCGGTCCTAGTCCTGGGGCTTGTCGAGCCCGTCGGCCCTGAGCAGTAGCCGGTGGGGATCGAGAACCGTGAGCTTGCGGCGCCCGCCCTGCACCAGCCCTTCATCTTCCCAGGCACTGAAGACGCGCGAAACGGTGTGCAGTGTAGTACCGGTCATTTCCGCCACGTCCTGCCTGGAAATGGGGAAATCGATTCGAATACCCTCATCCACCTTTTTGCCCGCCTGCTGGACGAGGCGCAGAACGGCGTGCGCAACCCGGCGCTCCACATCTTCGGTCGACATTTCGAGAATGCGGTTGTGCGCTTCCTGGAGGCGTTCACCCACGGTCTGCATGGCGTTGACGGCCAGGCTGGGATGATGATCGACGAAAATGTCCCAATATGCCATCGGCCAGGCAAGCACCAGGCTCTCGACGGCTGCCGTGGCGGTGCCTGGATAATCGGGACGCTGCAGGGCCTTGGCGATGCCGAAAAGGTCGCCCGGGTTAACCACCCGCACCATGATCTGCTGGCCGTCCGGTGTCACACGGCCCACACGCAACCGTCCATGAAGCAGGACGAAGAATTCGGTCGCGAGCTTGCCCTGCTCGAAGACCGGCGTATCGGCCGCGACCCGCCTGACATGGGCTTTCGAAAGAACATCGTCCAGCTCGGCATCGCTCATCTTGTCGAAAAGCGACATCGAACGTATCAGGCTTCTGTCGAGCTCCGGCATCATCGCGCCTTCCTGTTCTGGCGCCGGAACCTACCCCCAATAGCCGCCTCGCTTCAATGCCAAGTCGCCAACCCGTCAAGCCGGCGCACAAATCTGTGCGTCTGTTGGGAGTTTCATCCGCACGACCTCTTTTTTGAAAAGACCCGCCGCCCTCCTTGTGAGGTGCGGCGGGTCCGGACCGGTCGCGTTGGACGTGCTATTCGATCGGTGCGGGAGGCGCGAGCTGGGTCATCAGATCGTCGTCCCAGGTGCCCTCGACCTCGATGTGCGCGGCTGCGCCCAGTTCGATGGCCTCGATCAGGTTGTGGTTGACATAGGCGTATAGGCCCGGCTGCAGGAAGGTATAAACGGCCGCGCCAGCCGCACCCCCCGGGATGAACCAAGTCTCCAGATCCGCCAGCGGCGCGTTGGCGAACTTGCCGTGCTCCCAGACATAGTCCCCGTGCCCGCCGATGAGGTGCGGCCGCGTATCGCGATTGGCCTGGCTGTGCACGAGCAGGACCGTCTCGCCGACTTCGGCGGTCAGGGCGTTCTCCCCTGTCAGCGCACCGACGGCACCGTTGAACACCACATGGGTCGGGGTCAGGGTCTTCATCACCTCGAGCATATCGGCATACCCCTCGCCGGCGCTCTCATAGGCGATATAGTCGCCGTTCTCGTCCTGCGGAACATAGAAGTCCTGCTCGCCGATATAGTAGACCCTGTCATAGGTGATGGGATCGCCCGCGGCATCGGTCAGCCCGTCCCGCGGCAGGACCATGATGGCCCCGTTCATACCCGAGACGACGTGCCAGGGGATCATCGGCCCGCCCGGGGCACAATGATAGACGAACACGCCCGCGCGGGTTGCCTTGAAACGCAGGATCACTTCCTCGCCGGGGTTGACCATGGTGAGTTCGCCGCCGCCCATTGCACCGGTCGCGGCGTGAAAATCAATGTTGTGCGGCATGGTGTTGGTCTCAGGGTTCACCAGAGTAAGTTCGACATAGTCGCCTTCGTGCACCGCCATCAGCGGACCTGGCACCGAACCGTCGAATGTCATTGCCTGGATCGTGGTGCCCATGTCATCGATGACGAGTTCCTTCTCCTCGATCACCATCTCGAACTGAACGACCCGTGGCGCCTTGTCGGTCGCCTGCTCGTGGGCATGAACAAAGGGCGGAGCGACCAGATCCACTGCAACCCGTTCCAACTCGCCGATATCCTGCGCCCCGGCCGGCACGGCGGCATAAAGATGCGCCGTCAGCCCCAGTGCCATGGCAGCCCCCATCAGGAGGGTTTTGCGCATTCCGTCACCAATTCTCGTCATTTTCCGTCTCCTTAACCCGGACCGCCTGGCCCGATGTGAAGCCTTTTCCGCCGGTATCCGATCTATCCGAAAGGGGCCGGCGCGCTTCATGGAGCTTGGATAGGCGCGCTGAGAGGCGAGGTCTTTGCGCTGCCTCAAATAGCGCCGCGCGCTGCGAAGATGTCGCAGCCGCTGTTTGTCGGGGCGCAAAGAAGGCGCGCATTGCCACCCGTAGAAGGGGTGTCAGGCGGACCGCGATGGGGCGGTTCCGCAAGTACAGGAGAGAAAAATGTACACTCTGTTCAAGATTGCGGGCACCGCTCTCGTCACCCTGGCCCTGGCCGCGACGCCGGTGCTGGCCGAGAACGTCGAGATCAAGATGCTGAACAAGGGACAAGACGGCATCATGGTCTTCGAGCCGGCCCACGTGAACATCGCACCGGGTGACACGGTCACCTTCATGCCCACCGACAAGGGGCACAATGCCGAAACGATCAAGGGTCTCATCCCCGAAGGCGCCGAACCCTTCAAGGGCAAGTTCAACGAGGAACTGGCCGTGACATTCGACGTTCCCGGGGTTTACGCGGTCAAGTGCATGCCGCACTACGCCATGGGCATGGTCGCGCTGATCACGGTGGGTGACGAGCCGACCAACATGGCGGCCATAAGGGACGCCAAGTTCCCGCCCAAGGCGCAGGAGCGCGTCGATATCGCCATCGAACTGGCGGGGCTGTGATACGAGCGGCGACCGTTTCGACGCGTGGTCAACTGATCGCTGTGAGAAGGGGCACCACCGCAGTGCCCCTTCTCCTTTTTTCGTACCGCTACAAAAATCCCGGCTGTAGCTGCACGCCTATTCCGCCATCACCGAAACCGGGTGCGCGGCGGCAAAGCGTTCGAGCTGACGCATCGCGTCCGTCGCATCTACAGGCCGGACGCTGGCCCGATCCTCCTCGGGCACCCGGTTCCAGCCGGGCTCAATCCCTTCCATGTTGGGCAATTGGTGGGCGATCCCCTTGTGGCAATCGATACAGGTCGCCTCGCCGGAAAGCAGATAGCGCTGGTGGATTTCCGCCGCGCGCCGGGCTTGCTCCGACAGATCCATGGCGACCGAGGAATGGCAGTTCCGGCATTCCAAGCTGTCATTGGCCTTGAGCCGGGCCCACTCGCGCTTGGCCATTTCCAGGCGGTGATCGAGGAACTTGCGCCGCGTACTGATGGTTCCGAACAGGTGCCCCCAGACCTCCTTGGAGGCCTGCATCTTGCGTGCGATCTTGTCGGTCCAGTCGTGCGGCACGTGGCAGTCCGGACACGAGGCGCGCACGCCGGAGCGGTTCGAGAAGTGCACCGTGCGGGTGAGCTCCTCATAAACATTGGCCTCCATCTCGTGGCACGAGATGCAGAACTCCTCGGTGTTCGTGTATTCGAGCGCCGTGTTGAAGCCGCCCCAGAAGATCACGCCGCCGACAAATCCGCCAAGCGTGAGAAAGCCCAGCCCCAGGGTGCGCGGGGGCGTCGCCACAACGCCCCAAACCCAGGCGGCAAGCCGTTTGATCCAGTTCATCTGCCTAATCGCCCCCCGACGTGCCGTCCATTTCGCTCATATCGGTGAAGGTGTTGTCGAGAAGCGGCTGCGTGTCCGCCTGCGGCACGTGGCATTGGGTGCAGAAATAGCGCCGCGGCGAGACGTCGGCGAGCATCTGG
>CAZNHG010000068.1:0-10947 GCA_964572555.1 uncultured Devosiaceae bacterium
CATCGCCAAGCCGTCGGACCTGCTGCCCGAACTCCAGGGCCGCCTGCCGATCCGCGTGGAGCTGCGCGCACTGACGCGCGAGGACTTCATCCGCATCCTGTCGGACACGCAGGCCTCGCTGATCAAGCAGTATGTCGCGCTGATGCAGACCGAGGGGGTAACCCTCGACTTCACGCCCGACGCCATCGAGGCCATCGCGGACACGGCGGTCAAGGTCAACGAGAACGTCGAGAACATCGGCGCCCGGCGCCTCGCCACCGTCATGGAGCGGCTCGTCGAGGAAATCTCCTACGACGCCCCCGACAAGAGCGGGCAGACCATCACCATCGACGGCGCTTTCGTCGAGGCCCAGGTGGGCAAGATGGCGGCCGACGCCGATCTGTCGAAATTCGTGCTCTGAGGCGGTCGTTCGCGCCGCAGTTGTCGGCGTGTGGGAAAGCGGGCGCGAGTCGAGTTCGCGCTTGTTGCTCCCGCTCGCCCCACCCACCGCGTCATTCCCGCGAACGCGGGAATCCAACCGAATCAGCCGGCTGGGAATGTGAACGTGCTGTAGAACGGCTTGTGCCCGATACCGCGCGATCCAGACTTGCTGCAATTTGCCGGATCGAGTGCCCGGCCTCACGAAGTGCGGCAATCGTGCAGCGTTCGTCCAGCGTGAAGTGCGTGTAACCCTGTCCCATCCCAACACCTTACAAAGGTGTTGCACTTCGTTTGAGACTTCAGGGAATCCAGTAACCCCGGAGGTCGGTTCATTGTGCCGCAGAGGAAGCCATGCCCACACCACCAACTCAAATCACACCCAACCGATTCCAGTGGGTACTGGTTCCCCGCCGGAGCCTGTCCCCGCGAAAGCGGGGGCGGGGATGACGACGGAGGGTGGGGCGGGCGCATCGCAAAGCTTCTCCACGCTGTCACTCCTGGCCCGCCCGGCGCTTGCGGAAGCTCTCGGCCTTGGCCCGGTTGCCGCATTTGCGCATGTCGCACCAGCGGCGTTTGCGGCCACGGCCGAAGTCGAGGAACAGCCAGGTGCAGCGCTCGCATTCGGTCAGCCGGACGAGGTCGGGGGAGCGCAGGAGGTCCTCGCAGGCGAGCGCAAGCTCGTCGGCAACCGGTGCCGGCGCTTCGGCGGGCTGCCAGCCGGTGCCTGTGTCCAGAATGGAAAGCGTCGCCCGGGAAAGGGCCAGCCTGATGCGCGATTCCAGCTTGTCCGTCGCGTTTCCGGGCGGCGGCCTGCCCGCGGCCAGCGCACTGAAGACGGCGTATCCCGCCGCGCGCAGGCGGTGGATGTCACCAAGCTCGGCCTCGGACAGCGCCGCCAGGTGTCCCCGGCCACGCACCGAGATCACGCCGGTCCTCTCTGCCCAGCCCCGGAACATGGCGGCGTCCGCGATTGCGTCGATGTCGCGCGACTTGCCCGTGTCCGTGACGGTGTTGAGAAAATCGAGGGCGCCGTGGCCGCCCGGAAGCGTTTCGGCGCTCCGGTTCAACATCGCTGTAACCGCCTTTCAATATTTATTGGTTGTTTTTGCCCGCCGGACAGCTAACCATTATTGATGAGTTTAACAGTTTTCCAGGAGCATGTCATGCTGACCCTCGATCACCGCTTCGATTTCAACGGACATTCCATCGCCTGGGGTGCGATGGGAGCCGGGCCGCCGCTGGTGCTCATTCACGGCACGCCGTTCAATGCGCAGGTGTGGCGGCGGATCGCCCCGGTGCTGGCCGCGCACCGGCGGGTCTATTTCTACGACCTGCTGGGCTACGGGCAGTCCGCCATGCCGGATGCGGACGTCTCGCTCAACGTTCAGAACGCCCTGTTGGCGGCACTTGTGGAGGAATGGGGGCTGAGAAAGCCGGAAGTCCTGGGCCACGACTTCGGCGGCGCCACCGCGCTGCGTGCCCATTTTCTCGACGGCGTCGTCTATGGCCGGCTCACATTGGTCGATCCGGTGGCGGTGGCACCGTGGGGATCGGCGCTCGTCCAGCACGCGCGGGCGCATGCCGATGCCTTCGCCGGCATGCCGGACTACCTGCATGCCGCGCTCGTCGATGCCTATATCCGCGGCGGCGCGCATCAGCCGATGGCAGCCAGGACCCGCGATATCTATGCCGCGCCGTGGCTGAGCCCCGGGGGCAAGGCGGCGTTTTACCGGCAGATCGCGCAGATGGACCAGAGCCAGACCGACGCCGTGGAACGGCTCTACACGCCCCGGGACTTTCCCGTACAGATTTTGTGGGGCGCCGAGGACCGCTGGATTCCGCTCGATCGCGGAGAAAAGCTCGCCGGGCGGCTCACCGGCGGCGAACTGACCGTCGTGCCCGGCGCCGGACACCTGGTCCAGGAGGACCGGCCCGAGGCGATCGTGGCGGCAGTTCTGGCCGGCGCTACTCCGCCGGAGCAGGCAGCTTGAGATCCTCGCCGCGGTTGAGCGCGACCAGCATGCGCCGCACCTCGGCCTCGCAGCGCCTGGAGACGGCCTTGCGGTCGTCGCTTTCGGTGAAGGGGACCGGCTCGCCGAAGGCGACGGTGACCTCGCGCACGCTGCCCGCCAGGATTTCGCGAATGTTCTCGCCCACGGTCTTGGACTTGATCCAAGCGATCAGCGTGCGCTCGTTGCGCGAGACCGGCATGCCCTGGAGTTTGGTGTAGGCGATGGTCATGGGCTGGATGAAGACATCGCGCGCGCCCGCCGCCATCATGGCGTGCTGGGCGGCCCCGATCAGCGCGGTGCGGAAGGGCAGCACATGCGTGCCGATGTCGGACTGACCCTCGGCGAACAGGAGAACCGAGCCGCCCGACGCCATGCGCCGGGCCATCTCGGTCGAGGTGCGGTGCGCGTCGCGCCGTCTGTTGCGGTCGACATAGATGGTCTTTTGCAGCGAGGCCATGAAGCCCACGACCGGCCATTTCTCGATCTCGGACTTGGCGACGAAGGTGAGGTCGGCCACCGAGCCGACCGCCAGGATGTCGGTCCACGAGATGTGGTTCGAGACCAGAAGCGTGGGGTGTCCCCGATTCGGGGTTCCCACCACGTTCACGCGCATGCCGACGAAGATGCATCCCAGCCGGTGGAACAGGCGCGGCAGTGCGTTCCAGAAAGGCAGGTTGAGCCGGGTGACGAGAAACTGAAGCGGAACGCCCACGATCATGTAGGGCACCAGGACGAAGATGAAGAAAAGCGAACGCAGTATCATTGGATCTTATTTGTCGGAGTTCAGGGGCACGGCATAGAGTTCCAGCCGGTGATCCACCAGCCGGTAGCCCAGCCGCTTGGCGATGACTTCCTGGATCGCCTCGATCTCCTCGTTGCGGAACTCGATGACTTTGCCGGTGCGCACGTCGATCAGGTGGTCGTGGTGCTCGTCCGGGATGAGCTCGAATCGGGCGCGGCCGTCCTTGAAGTCGTGCTTGGTCACCAGCCCCGCTTCCTCGAACAGGTTCACGGTGCGGTAGACCGTGGACAGCGAGATGCGCGGGTCCGCCGCCGCGGCGCGGCGGTAGAGTTCCTCGACGTCGGGGTGGTCGCTGGCGGCCTCGATCACCTGGGCGATGACGCGCCGCTGATCGGTCATGCGCATGCCGCGGGCGGCACATTGTTCCTCGAGCGTGTCGCCGGACTGCTCACTGCCCATTTCGGCGTCCTCGTCAACTTGTCGGGGGCCGGATCAATCGAGCGAACAGCGCATGACAAGCGCGCTGGCCTTCTCGCCCCCCTTGGTCTCGTAGTAGCCTTCGCGTCTGCCGACATCCGCGAAGCCGAAGCCCTTGTATAGCGCAATCGCCGGGGCGTTTGCAGCCTCGACTTCCAAAAACATGTGTTTGACCGGGGACATCATCAGATCCGCGAAGGCGGCCCGCATCAGCGCCGCGCCGACGCCCTTGCCGCGCCAGTTGGGCGCAACGGCTATGGTCATCAGCTCGGCCTCATCGGCAGCGATGCGCAACAGGGCGAAGCCGGCGATCCGGCGGTTCCTGTCCATGGCGGCATAGGCGGGCGTGCGCCTAGGGTCGGCGAGATAGGCGGCGAATTCGGCTTCCGACCAGCCGCGATAGAAGGCACGGCCGTGCACGCGCGCGAGCTGTTCGGCATCGCCGAGGACGGCGGGCTCGATGTGCAGGCCGCGGGGCGCTACCCACAGCCTCATTGCGCGGTCTCCGCCCGCGCGATCTTCGCCCCGTCCTGCGGCTTGGCGTCGGCGGCGCGGACATAGGCGGGGTCGGGGGGATACGTTCCGGGGTCGGCCCGAAGCGCGAATCGCGCCATTTCGGCGATATCGACAGCATCCGGGGTGATGACGGGTTCCACCAGCCCCTCGCCGGCCCTCGCGGCCCCGATCGGCCTGAGTTCGGCGGCGCCCGCCGGAATGCCGGGTGCCGAAAACGCCTGCGTATACGCCTCGCCGCGCCGGGCATCGACGACGACGGAGAAGGACCCCGCTCGGGGTCCGGTCAACGCCATGGCGACAAGGCTCGGCACTCCGATCACCGGCAAACCGCGCGCCAGACCCAGTCCCCGCGCGGCGCTGAGCCCGATCCTCAGCCCGGTGAACGAGCCCGGGCCGGTGGTGACCGCAATGCGGGTCAGATCGGCATAAGTGCGCCCGCTACGTGCGAGAAGCGCGGCAATGCGGTCGAACAGGATTTCGGCATGCCCGCGCGCCAGTTCCTCGACGAGCACGTCGCAATCGCGGGTATCCGCCAGCGCCAGCTGCAGGCGCGGACCGGCCGTATCGATCGCCAACAAAAGATCGGACCCTGCCATCCCGGCAGGCGCAGTTGCCTCGTTCATGCCTGATGAGATAGTGCGCCGCGGGCCGTCGGGCAAGCGCCTCGATCACCTTTGGGCGTGCGATCAGATCTGCTGGACGTGCTCGACGCCCGGCACGAAGTGGCGCAGCAAATTCTCGATGCCGCTCTTGAGCGTCGCCGTCGAAGACGGGCAGCCCGAGCACGCGCCCTGCATGTGCAGGAAGACCGTGCCGTCGCGATAGCCCTTGAAGGTAATGTCGCCGCCATCCATGGCGACGGCCGGGCGCACGCGGGTGGCGAGCAGTTCCTTGATCACCTCGACCATCTCGCCGTCGGTGTCGTCGTAGAATTCCTCGATCTCGTCGTCCTGCGCGACGGCAGGCGCTTCGCCGATCACGGGCGCGCCGGAGAGGAAGTGGTCCATGATCGCGCCGAGAATGGCCGGCTTGATGTGGGCCCAGTCGGTCTCGTCCTTGGACACGGAGATGAAATCGTGTCCCAGGAACACACCGGTCACGCCGTTGATCTCGAACAGTGCGGCGGCCAGCGGGGAGACGCCGGCGGCCTCGGCAGAGCGGAAATCGCGCGGTTCGCCCGGCAGAACCTCGCGCCCGGGCAGAAACTTCAGCGTCGCGGGGTTCGGGGTGGCTTCGGTCTGAATGAACATGGTCGTATCCGTCCTTTTCCGCCTGAGAATCCTGTTTAGAACAATTCCAGACGGCATAGAGATAGCCCTTCGCACGGCCGATGTGAAGGGAAAAACGGGAAAATTCGCCCTGCCGAGCGGGCGCGCGGAGACCGATTTGGCGCCGAATCGGCGCCCTAGATCGTCGGGCTATTAATCTAAATCGCCCGACGATCTAGATTCTTCGTGGTCGCGCCGGCCAGGCGAAAAACCGGATTCCACTTTTTCGCCCGGCGCTTTAGGGCAGCTTCGGCCCGTCGATGCGCTGGGCGCCGCCCTGCACGACCTGTTTCATGATGAGCGCATATTCGCTACGCCCGTCGGGCAGGAACCGGAAGAGCCCGTCCCGCCCGTTGAACCCGGAGGAGCGGGTGAGCTGGGCGCGGGCGTATTTCGGCGTCGACTGCGACAGGGTCGAGGAATTGGCCAGAAGCGTTGCCGTATAGGCGATCGTGGCGAAGGGATGCGGGGTCGCGCCGAACCGGGCCTGGTAGTCCGGGGTCAGCGCCTGCTGGCCGGAGTCGTCGATCGCCGGATAGACGGCCCCGAACAGGTAGGGCGTCTGGGTGATCCTGACATCGTTGTCCCAGTCGGCCGAGCCGATGATGGTGAAGCGCGACTTGTCGAGCTGGGCCGCCTGCAACAAGGCCCCGAAACTCGGTGCCGTCGCCCGGTCGGGGATGAACAGGCCGTCGACCTGCCCGCTCTGGATCATCGGCACGACCTGCTCGATCGCCTGGCGCGCCTCCATCTCGTCGGCGAAGGTGAAAACGCCCTGCGCGGTCACGCCCATGTCGTTGACCGCCTGGCGGAAGGCCTGCTGCTGGACCTGGCCGAACTGGGTCTCGGGCACGATGGCGACGAAATTGCGCCGCCCCTGGGCCTGGGCATAGGAAAGGCTGCGGCGCACCTCGGCCCCGGGCAGCACGTTCAACAGGTAAACACCCGGCGAAGCGGCCGAGCTGTTGTTGGAGAAGCCGATCACGGTCACGCCGGCGGACTTGGCGACCTGGCCGGCCGCCTGCACGCTTTCGGCGCGCAGCGGCCCCAGGATCAGGCTGGCGCCTTCGCTGACGGCGGCGCTGGCCATTTGCCGGGCGGTGTCGGGATTCCCGCGGGTGTCCTTGAGCACCAGGGTAATGTTGTCGGAGACGTTGGGGCTCGATTCGACGAAATTCATGGCGAGGCGGGCGCCGTTGGCCATCGAGATGCCAACATTGGCGAGATCGCCGGAAACCGGCAACAAGAGGGCAACGCGCACGGGCCCCGTGCCGATGGGCTCGCCCGACGCAGGGGGGAGGGATTGCTGTTCGGAGGGGACCTGCGGGGCCGTCGCCGAGGTGCCGGTGTCGATATTGGGGCCGAAGCTGAAATTCGAGCACGCCGCCAGCGCCATCACCGCCGCGACGCTGCCCGCCCTGGCGACACTCCGACCAATCCGTGCGCGCAGGTCGCGCGCCCCCACTACCGCCGCATTTTCCACCAATCTGCCCCTTGATCCCTGCAACCCGGCCGAGCCTCGCCGCAAAGCGTGACGGAAGCGTGGCGTGCGGGCCTGTTTGCCATTTTCCTCCATCCTATACAAAATCGCCCCGAAAGCATAAAGACTTGTGCCCTTAGCGCAGGCAATCGACGGGGGAAATCGTGCCTCATGACGGGCCGCAGACGGCCGGCTATCACATCGGCGGCTCCCGATTCGCCGCGCCGCCGGCCGAACCGGGCCTGCATGTCGTTGCCACGCCCATCGGCAATCTGCGCGACATCACGATCCGGGCGCTCGAGGTGCTGGCGGCGGCCGATGTCATCCTTTGCGAGGACACGCGGCAAAGCGGCAGGCTGCTCGATCACTACGGGATTTCCGGCGCGCGGCAATCGCTGCACGAGCACAACGAGCGCGAGCGCATCGCGGGAATCCTCGACCGGCTCGAGCGCGGGGAGATGGTCGCCCTGATCTCGGATGCCGGAACGCCGCTGGTTTCCGATCCCGGTTTTCCGCTGGTGCGTGCCGTCCGCGAGGCCGGGTATCCCGTTTACGCAGTCCCCGGTGCCTCGGCGCTCCTCGCCGCGCTCGCCACCGCCGGCCTGCCGACGGACCGGTTCGCCTTTCACGGCTTTCTGCCGCCCAAGCAGGGCGCGCGCGCCAACGCCCTGGCGCGGCTGGCCACCGAAACGGGCACGCTGGTGTTCTACGAATCGCCGCGCCGGCTGGCGGCGAGCCTTGCCGCCATGGCCGACGTTTTCGGGGCGGACCGGGAGGCAGCGGTGGCGCTGGAGCTGACCAAGCGCTTCGAGCGCACGGCCCGCGGTCCCCTCGGGGACCTGGCCGAACACTTCGCAGCCGAAGCCCAGAAGGGCGAGGCGGTGGTCATGGTCGCCGGCGCCAGCGGAGCGCCCGCCGACCCCGACGCCTGGCACGAAGCACTTGCCGAGGCGCTCGGCGAGCAGCCTCTGCGGGCGGCGGTCGACGAGATCACCGCGCGGTTCTCGCTCAAGCGCAAGCAGGTCTACGATGCCGCCCTCGCCCTCAAGAACAAGGGCTGAGCGCCGCGGACGCCGGGGCGAGGCGCTCGCCGCGCTGTTCCTGCGCTGCCAGCTCTACGCCATCCGCGCCAGGCGGGTGAAGACGCCGGTCGGCGAGATCGATCTCGTCGCGGCGCGCGGACGCACCATCGTCTTCGTCGAAGTGAAAGTCCGCCGGAACCGGGCGGAGGAAGCCAATGCGCTCGCATCGGTCAATACCCGCCGCATCGCCCGGGCAGCGCAATTCTATGTGGCCCGCAATCCGCAGCTTGCCGGCCGCGACATGCGGTTCGACGTGATTTTCCTTGCACCCATGGCCTGGCCGCGCCATGTCAGGAACGCTTTCGACTTGCCGGAGTGAGACATGCCGCTGACCACCGCCGTTCAGATGGACCCCATCGAATCGATCGAACCGAAGGGCGATTCCACTTTCGCGATCATGCTCGAGGCACAGGAGCGCGGGCATGAGCTCTTCTACTATACTCCGGACAGCCTGGCCCTCGACAATGGCACGCTGACCGCCCGGGTGGCGCCGGTCGCGGTGTTCGACAAGCCCAAGGGCGCGCATTTCAGGGTCGGCGAGACACAAGTGGCGGACCTTTCCACCTACGACGTGGTGCATCTGCGCCAGGACCCGCCCTTCGACATGCACTACATCACCACGACCCATCTTCTCGAGCGCGTCCATCCGCACACGCTGGTGGTGAACGCACCGGGTGCGGTACGCAATGCGCCGGAAAAGATCATGGTCACCGAATTTCCCGACCTGATGCCCCCGACGCTGATCACGCGCGATCGAGAGCGCATCCACGACTTCCGCCGCCGGCACGGCAGCATCATCGTCAAGCCGCTGTTCGGCAATGGCGGGGCGGGGGTGTTCCTCATCGAAGAGGGCGATCACAATCTCTCGTCGCTCATCGAGTTGTTCGAGCAGAGCTTTCGCGAACCCTTCATGATCCAGAAATACCTGCCGGACGTGCGCGCGGGGGACAAGCGGATCATCCTGGTGGACGGCGAGCCGGTGGCGGCGATCAACCGCGTTCCGGCCGAGGGGGAGGCGCGTTCGAACATGCATGTCGGCGGGCGGCCGGAGAAATCCGACCTCACCGGGCGCGAACGCGAAATCTGCGCAGCCATCGGGCCGGCGCTCAAGGACCGTGACCTGATCTTCGTCGGGATCGACGTGATCGGGGGATATCTCACCGAGATCAACGTCACCTCGCCCACGGGGATCCGCGAGGTGAAACGCTTCGGCGGGCCCGACATCGCCGCGCTCATCTGGGACGCCATCGAGAAACGCCGGAGCTGACGGGGCGTACCGCTTAAGGGGGAGCGAATGGAAAGCAGCACGTTCCTTGTCGCGCTGGCGACGTTCTTCGCCACCATCGGGGTGACGGACATCGCCTTCGTCTTCGCGGCGCTGACCAAGGACAATACGCCGGCGGAACGGCGAATCTTCGCGACCCGCGGTGTGCTCATCGCGGCCTTCATCCTGTTGCTTTTCGGTTTTTTCGGCCAGCGCATCCTCGACCTGTTCGGGGTCACGCTGGCGGCCCTGCGCGTGGGGGGCGGCATCCTTCTGATGCTGATCGCCATCGACATGGTCTTCGCGCGGCATTCCGGGGCCACCGGCACGACGAGCGAAGAGCAGGCCGAATCGCGCAAGCGCAACGACATCTCGGTGTTTCCGCTCGCCATGCCGCTTCTCGCGGGGCCCGGCGCCATGTCGGCGGTGATCCTTCTCACCGGCAGCGCGCAGACCGATCTCGAATTCTGGCTGGTGCTCGCCGCCCTGATCGTCATCCTCGCCGCCGCGTGGGTGACACTGCTGCTCGCCCTGCCGATCCAGCGGCTCCTCGGGCTGACCGGGCTTTCGGTCGTCTCGCGCGTGGTGGGAATCCTCTTGGCGGCCCTGTCCGTCCAGTTCGTGTTCGACGGCATTGCGGCGAGCGGCCTGCTGGGCGGTGCGTGAGGGCCCGACGGCCAACCACTTGAAAACGCGCACGGACTCGATAATTCTTCAGTGTTCATGTGAGCATTTTCACGATCCAGACCACAATTGACTGATCAAGGACGATGAGCAACCGGGCGAGGCAGTTCGTGACCGGCCTTTTGCACGACGTGGCCGGTGTCGAGGTCGATGGCGACAGGC
Source organism: uncultured Devosiaceae bacterium (assembly GCA_964572555.1). Lineage (GTDB taxonomy): Bacteria > Pseudomonadota > Alphaproteobacteria > Rhizobiales > Devosiaceae > CAZNHG01. Next base: position 10,108 of record CAZNHG010000068.1, read on the forward strand.
CCTGGGACGTGCAGGTGCATGACGAGCGCATCTACGGGCGGGTCCTGACGCAGGGCACGCTCGGGCTGGGCGAGGGCTACATGGAAGGCTGGTGGGACGCCGAGAGGGTCGACCAGTTCATCTACAAGCTGCTTGTCTCCGACATCAAGGCGCGCGTGCCGGTCGATTTCAGCCTGTGGCTGTCCGCGGCGCGGTCCATGCTGCTGAACCTGCAGCGGATGCGCGTGTTCGAGGTAGCCGAGCAGCACTACGACGCGGGGAACGATCTCTATCGCGCCATGCTCGACAAGCGCATGATTTATTCATGCGGATACTGGCGCGCGGCCAAGGACATCGACACCGCCCAGACGCACAAGCTCGACCTCATCTGCCGCAAGGCCGGACTGGAGCCGGGCATGCGCGTGCTCGATATCGGCTGCGGCTGGGGCGGGTTTCTGAAATACGCCGCGGAGACGTACGGCATCGAGGGGGTGGGGATCACCATCTCGAAGGAGCAGCAAAAACTCGCGCAGGACGCGTGCGCAGGCCTGCCCGTCGACATCCGGCTGGCCGACTACAAGGACGTCGCGGGGACGTTCGACCGGGTCATCTCGATCGGCATGTTCGAGCATGTGGGTTATCGCAACTACATGGCCTTCATGAACAAGGTCGCCGAGCTGCTCAGCGACGAGGGGCTGTTCGTTCTGCACACGATCGGGGGGAACCAGTCGCAGACCCATGGCGATCCGTGGTCGGAGAAATACATCTTCCCCAACGGCATGCTGCCCAGCCAGAAACAGATCGCGACGGCCACCGAGGGCCTGTTCGTGATGGAGGACTGGCACAATTTCGGCGCCGACT
>CAZNHG010000068.1:10957-13753 GCA_964572555.1 uncultured Devosiaceae bacterium
TGATGGCCTGGCACGCCAATTTCGAGGCTGCCTGGCCGGACCTTAGGGCGCACTACGACGAGCGGTTCTACCGCATGTGGCGCTATTACCTGTTGAGCTTCGCCGCCACGTTCCGGGCGCGCTACATTCAGCTCTGGCAGATCGTTTATTCGAAGGCCGGCGTGCCGGGCGGGCACTTGAGCCTGCGCTAGGCCCGGACGGGCGCGAGCAGGTCCCACTTGTTGCCGAACGGGTCGGCGAACACCGCGACCCGGCCATAGGGTTCGTCGCGCGGCGCCTCGAGGAAACGCACGCCGGCGGCCATCATTGCGGCGTGGTCGCGGTCGAAGTCATCGGTCGTGAGAAAGAAGGCCACCCGGCCGCCGGCCTGATCGCCGACACGGGCAGCCTGCTCCGGCGTCGCGGCGCGGGCGAGCAGCAGGCGGCATTCTCTCGATCCCGGCGGGGCGACGGTGACCCAGCGCTTGCCGCCGGGCTGCGGCGTGTCCTCGATCAGCGTGAACTCCAGGGTACCGACGTAAAAGGCGATCGCCGCATCGTAGTCCGGCACCACCAGCGTTACCGCCGAGACAAAGGATGGCATTTCGGGTTTCCTCTCCCGGTCAGCGCCGGTCCGCTGCGCGGCGGATGATCTCGTTGCGCAGATGCATGAGATCCTCGGCGTCGAGCTTTTCGATATTCTGGGCCAGGCGATTGGTGAGCTCGGTCGCCTCGGGGGCCAGGCCCGCCGTGTCGATGGTGATGCGTGGATCGGACAGCTCGGCGAGGCGCTGGAGCTCCTCGGCCTCGTCCCAGATGACATTGAAATAGGCGATCATGCGCTGGAGCAGGAACCAGGTCGGCTTGCCGCGCCGGCCGTGTTCGAGCGCGGAGAGGTAGGCGCTCGACACCTCGAGCGCCTCGGCCATCTGCTTGAGCGTCACGCCACGGTCGGCGCGCAGGGCCCTGAGCTTGGCACCGAGCGGGGTCACTTGCCGGCCCTTTTCAGCCGCACATAGTAGGCCCCCTCCCCGCCATGGGCGCGGGACGAGACCTCCCAGCCGGCGATGAGCGGGGCCAGCGCGGGCTCGCTCAGCCAGCGCGGCAGCATGGTGCGCAACACCCCCGGCCGCTGGCCGGTGCCGTCGCTCCGCCTGAGCCCCTTGCCGGTGATCACCAGGATCGTGCGGTCGCCGCGGGCGTGCCGTGCCGCGACAAAACGGCGCAGTGCGGCATGTGCCTCGTCCTGGCGCAGGCCGTGCAGGTCCAGCGTGGCGTCGATGGGGAGCTGGCCGCGCACCAGGCGCCGGCGCAGGCGCGGCTCGATGACCCGGCCGGCCGGCGTCCGGGCTGGCTGCGGAGCGGGCGTGTATGCGGGCGGGGCGCCCGCTGCGGGCACGGACTTGCGGCGCTTGTTCCGTTCGGAGTCGTCCGGACGGGGGGCGTCGGGTTCAACGGCCCGCTCGGGCTCAGACTTGGACTTTGGCGCGGGCTCGGGCCGCAGAGGCGAGACCGAGCGGGTGACCTCGGACCACAAATGCCAGTCATTGAGAGCCGGCTTGGCTTTGCGGTCGCGCCTGGTCATCGGTCATCGTCCGGGGCTAGTCCAGCTGATCGGTGGCGACCAGTTTCCAGTTGGGGTCGCGCGAGCGCGTGTTGCGCGCGAATGTCCACGCATCGGAAATGGTCTGCACCTGATCGGCATTACCCTCGACGAGGGTCCCCTCGGAATCGCGGGTCGCAGAGACGACTTCGGCCTTGAAGTGGATGGTCACCTGCGCGGTGCGCTTGTCGAGGCCGGCGTCGGAAATCTCGATGAGCGGCAGGCCGACAAAGGTGAACTCGACCGTCTGCCCGGCGGATTCGCGCTCGGCGATGGCCGCCTCGAAACCCTCGTAAACATCCTTCTCCAGCAGACCCTTGAGGGTCTTGCGGTCGCCGGCGGCATAGGCGGTCACGATCATCTCGTAGGCGGACTTGGCGCCCTCGAGGAAGGTCTTGGGCATGAAATTGCCGTCGAGGCGGGCGATCTCGCGGATTCCCTCGGCCACCGTCTCGTCGTCGACGGCGTACTGCTCGATCTCGGCGTCGAGCTTGCGGAAGCGGCGCTCGGTTTCGGCCTCGTCCTCTTCCTCGGTCTTGCGCGGCCTGAGCGGAACCACGGTTTCCTCGCGCTGCTCGGACTGACTGTTATCGTCGCGGGCGCGAATGCGGTCCGAGGGCGGACGCTCATTGCCGGTCCGGGTTCCCAGAACCGAACGCAAGCGCAGCAGAACGACGATGGCGACGCCGATGATGACAAGGGTTGGAAGGTCGAGAAAATCGCTCATTTGCCTTAGGCACCACAAATCGGGAAAGAACGCAAATGCTGAAATACCCGCGACGGGTCGCATTAGCCGGTTGATGACCTATATATAGGTAAATCTTGAGCCAACACCAGTTCGCACATGCCGGTAACGGTCTCAAAAACCGGTGACGGGGATCGAAAGGAGCAGCAGGGTTGGGACGTTTACTCTTTGCGGTTTTTCTGATCGTGCCGCTGATCGAAATCGCCCTGTTCATCACCATCGGCCAGGCCATCGGGCTGTGGCCCACGCTTCTGGGCGTCGTGGTGACGGCGCTGATCGGCTCCGCCATCGTGCGCCTGCAGGGCATGTCGCTGATCGCCGACATCCGCCGCACCACAGCGGCGGGCGCCCTGCCGGCCCAGCAGCTCGCCGAGGGCATGATGGTGGGGATCGCCGGCGCGCTGTTGCTGACACCGGGCTATTTCACCGATTTGTGCGGGTTCCTGTTGCTCGTGCCGGGCATCCGGGC